>JAVHYH010000207.1 GCA_031119155.1 Brevundimonas sp. | reverse complement strand
TGATCCACACCTCGTCGATGGCGTGTTTGGTGAAGACCGAATTGTCCGACCCGACCACAAGCTCCGTGCCCTCGGGCAGGCTGGGGCGGATCTCCTCGATCATCTGGTTCACGCCCTCGGAGATGGCGAGGTCGTTGGACTGGGCCTGACGGGTGACCGCCAGACCGATCTGGTCCAGGCCGTTGCCGCGGAACAGACGACGGTCCTCTTCCGGCGCCTCCACGACGCGGGCCACGTCGCCCAGACGGGTGACATAGCCGGCCTGGCCCTGGATGGCGCCGGTCGCGCCGCTGGGCAGGCCCGCGGTGTTCGAGGCTTGGCCGCTGGTGTTGTTCGAGGCGGCGGCGTTGGAGGCCGAGCCGCGCGTGCCGATAGGCAGCTGGCGGAAGTCCTCGGCGCGGGCGTAGTTGCGCGCCACGCGGACGGTGTAGTTCTTCTCGCCGGACTCCAGCGCGCCGGCGGGCAGCTCGACGTTCTGGGTGGTCAGGGCGGTTTCGATGTCGGTGACGGTCAGACCGCGCGCGGCCATCGCCGCCGGGTCCAGCCAGACGCGCATGGCGTAGCGTTGCTCGCCGTAGATCTGCACCTGGGCCGCGCCGGGCACGGTGGCCAGACGGTCGATCAGATAGCGGTCGGCGTAGTCCGTCAGCTCCAGCCGGTTCAGGCTGGTCGAACGCAGGAACAGGATGATGATCGGCTGGCTGTCGCTGTCGGCCTTGGCCACCTCGGGCGGGTCGGCCTGATCCGGCAGGCGGCCCAGCACGCGCGAGACGCGGTCGCGCACGTCGTTGGCGGCGTCGTCGATGTTGCGGTCCAGCGAGAACTCGATGCTGACGCTGGAGCGGCCGTCGCGGCTGGTCGAGTTGATGCGCTCGACGCCCTGGATGCCGGCGATCTGCTGCTCGATCGGCTCGGTGATCCGGCTTTCGATGACCTCGGCGGAGGCCCCGGCATAGCTGGTGTTGACCGAGACGATCGGCGGATCGACGTCCGGCAGCTCGCGCACCGGCAGGAAGAAGAAGGCCGCGGCGCCGATCACACAGAGCACGATCGCCGCCACCGCCGCCATGACGGGACGGCGGACGGAAACGTCGGACAGCATCATTGGGCGGCGCCCCGCTGGGCCGGTTGTTGGGCGGGCTGTCGGGCGGCCTGCTGGCCGCCGCCGACGGTGACGGGGGCGTTGGGCTGGATGCGGTTCAGGCCCGAGCCGACGACGCGGTCGCCGTTGTTCAGACCGGAGAGGATCTCGACATAGCCGTTCTCGACGGCGCCGGCCTCGACCTCGACACGCTGGGCGATGGTCCCGCGCTCGCCGTTGGCGATGCGATAGACGAAGGCGCCCTGCCCCTCATACTGGATGGCGGCCTCGGGCACGGCGACGGTGCTGCGCTGGCCCTGCTGGACGGCGACGCGGACAGCCATGCCGGGGCGGATGCGGCCGCCGGGGTTGGCGATCTCGGCGCGGGCGGTGACCGACCGGCTGGCCTCGTTCACGCGGGTGTCGATCAGGGCGATCTGGCCGGTGAAGACCTCGTCGCCATAGGCGTCGATGCTGGCGGTGATCGGCACGCCGGGGCGCAGGACCGACAGGTAACGCTCGGGGATCGGGAAATCGACGCGGACGACGTCGATGTCGTCCAGGGTGGCGATGACGGCGCCCGGATTGACCAGGGTGCCCGCCGTGACGGTGCTGAGCCCCAGCACACCGGCGAAGGGCGCGCGGATGGTGCGGTCGCCGGCGCGGGCCTGGGAGGCCTCCAGAGAGGCGCGGGCCGATTCCAGCTCGGTCTCGTACTGCTCCAGCATGGCCGCCGAGGCGAAGCCGCGCTCGTTCAGCGTCTTGTAGCGCTCGTACATGGTCTGGGCGCGGGCCACCTGGGCGCGAGCCTCGGCGATGGCGGCGTCTTCCTCGCGCGCCTGCAGCTGGACCAGCGGCGTGCCGGCGGCGACGCGCTGGCCGTCGGTGAACATGACGCGGGTGATCAGTTCGCTGGTCGAGGAGGTGATGTTGACCGAGCGACGGCCGCGCGCCACGCCCAGAACCCGGATCTGATCGCTGAATTCGCGCGGCGCGGCGACGGCCTGGGACACGGCCTGACCGCGCGCTCCGCCGCCCGGACCACGCCCGCCGCCCTTCTCGTCGTCGGCGAAGGCCATGCGAAGCACCAGGGCGACGATCATCAGCCCGAGCACGGCTGCGGCGGCGATGAGGAAGAAGTGACGCTTGATCACGCGGCTGACGCTCCGAATCCAGGGACGAGCCGACTTAGCGGCTGCCGCCGTCGACGCAACTAAAGTTCATGTAACGGAGGCGGTTTCGGTTTCCGTCGCGACAGATGGAGGCGACTTGTCGCAGCGGTCAGAAACGTCGCCAGAGGCCGACCACGAGGCCCGAGGCGTCCGGGGTCTCCCGCCCCGCCAACGTCGTGCGCCAGCCCAGTTGGGCGCTCCAGTCGCCGAAATGCCGGACGAGGGAGTTCTCCAGCGAGGCCCAGCGGGCGCCGCCGTCGTCGGTCTGGCCGGCGTAGATCTGGTTCAGCACCATCCAGCGCGGGCCGAAATGGGCGCCGAGGGTGGCCTCCAGCCGGGTTTCGTCCGGCAGGCCGGAGCGCATCCGGCGCGCGGCCTCGAAGGTGGCGAAGCCGCCGGTGGTCCGGGGGCCCAGCACCCGCCATTCGCCGAAGGAGCGGCCGACGGCGGCCCGCACCTCCCAGTCCTGCGCGCCGACGCCCGGAGCGGCATATCCGGCGTTTCGCCCTTCGCCCCCGTCGGCGACCGCTCCATACAGGGCCACGACGGTGCGCTCGTCGCGCCAGACCTGCCAGTTGACGCCGATCTCGACGGGGCCGCGCCCCTCATAGTCGACGAAGGCGTCCTCGCCCGACTGCCAGTCGCCCTTGAGGCGCAGGGTCAGGTTCGGGGTCAGGCCGTATTCAGCGAAGACCGAAACGGTCGTGTCCCGTCGCTCGGCCGGCAGGGGCAGGAGGACGCCGTCAGGATCGTAGCCCTGATCAGCCCGCATGTCCTCGAACTTGACGATCACCTGCCCCTCGCCCTTCGGCATGACCCAGGGACCGGCTGCAGCCGGGGCGGCGACCGCGAGGGCCGCCAGCGTCAGAAGCAGCACCCCGGCCCGCTTCACGTATCGTAGCCGGGTAATTTCCTGTCGAGCATACGCAACGCGCCCGGCCAGGCGAGCGAGGAGATCGCGCCGACCCCCATGCCCTGCTCCTTGGTCACCTCTTGCGCCGCATCGGGCGCGAACAGCACATGCTCGCGACCGCCGGACAGGGCGGCCACCTGCTGGGCGCAAGCGCGCTCCAGGAAGAAGATGCCCATCCACGCCTGCGCCGCCGTCTGGCCGACCGCCAGGGTGCCGTGGTTGCGCAGCAGCATCAGCGGCTTGGAGCCCAGATCCGCCACCAGCCGCTCGCGCTCGTCGTGGTTCAGGGCCAACCCCTCATAGCCGTGGTAGGCCACCTGATGCTGCAGGAGGCAGGCGTTCTGGCCGATCGGCAGCAGCCCCTCCTTCTGCGCCGCCACGCCGACGCCGGCGACGGTGTGCAGGTGGATGACGAAATGCCCGTCGTCACGCGCGGCATGGATCGCCGAATGGATGGTGAAGCCGGCCGGATTGATGAAGCTCTCGGTCTCCTGGACGACGTTGCCGTCCAGATCGACCTTCACCAGACAGGAGGCCGTCATCTCCTCGAAATACCAGCCGTAGGGGTTGATGAGGAAATGGTGCTCCGGCCCCGGCACCCGAGCCGAGATATGGGTGAAGATCATGTCGTCCCACCCATGCAGGGCGACCAGCCGATAGAGCGCCGCCAGTTCGACGCGCGTCTTCCACTCCGCCTCCGACACCTTCGACCGGATCGTCGTGATCGCACCGTCAGCCATGATCGTTTCCTCTGCCCTGATTGTTGTTGGGCGTGTTGTCGGCCGGCACGCTCGCGCCTGCGTTGATCTGCGTCAAGATTCAGGTTCCGTTAACCGCGTCTTAGCTAGCGAGCGTTACGGTAAACGGCGTCGAACCCCGTCGACGCTCCGGAGACGTTCGTGACCGTCCTCGTCCAGCTTGATCCCTCCCGGATGCCCGAACGCGCCCCTCGCGCGCAGGATCTGCTGGCCCTGGCCCGCGAACAGAGCCCGGACGCCCGTCAGCGGCTGCTCCTCGGCGTCATGGCCCTGTGCGACGCCAGCCCGCCGGACGGCCAGCTGTCCCCCCTTCTGGGCGAAATCTTCCTGTCGCTGGCCCGTCAGGCCGAGCGCGACATCCGCAAGGCGCTGTCGATGCGCCTCGCCAACGCCGACTGGGCGCCCGCCGCCCTCGTCAATGTGCTGGCGCTGGACGAGATCGAGATCGCCGCGCCGATCCTGGCTTCCAGCCCGGTGCTGCAGGACGAAGACCTGCTGCGCATCCTCATCGAGGCGTCGCTGGATCACCAGATCGCCGTCGCCCGCCGCCCGCAGCTGAGCGGCCGCGTCTCCGACGCCGTCATCGAGCGCGGCGTGCCCGCCGTCATGGCGGCCCTGGCCACCAATCGCACCGCCCAGATCAGCGGCGACGGCTTCCGTCGGCTGGTCGAGCAGTCGCGCCGCGTCGCGGCCCTGCGCGGCCCCCTGCTGCGCCATCCGGGGCTCGACAAGGCTCTGGCCGAACAGATGTACCAGTGGGTCGGCGCCGCCCTGCGCGAGTCGATCGCCACCCGCTTCCAGGTCGATGAGACTAAGCTGGGCGCGGCCGTCTATGACGCCGTCGAAGGCGTGATGAAGAAGCGTCTCGACGAAATCCTCGAGGACACGCCCGAGCGCGAGGAAATGGAGCGCCGTCTCGTCGCCAAGCTGCAGGCCGCCGGCCAGCTCAAGCCCTCGATCCTGATCCGCGCCGCGCGCGAGAAGCGCTACAGCCTCGTGGTCCACAGCCTGTCGGCCCTGGGCGGCTACACGGTGAAACAGGTCCAGCAGGCCCTGAACTCGTCGACGCCCGAGGCCTTCTACTACGCCTGCGCCTCGGTCGGCATCGACCGGGCGGTCTTCCCCACCCTGCTGGCCGAGATGCGCAAGCTGAACCGCGGCCTGCCGGGCGATCAGGGTCAGGCCATCTGGCAGCGGGGCGCCCTGTCGCCGGCCTCGGCCGCCCGCGCCTTCCGCGCCCTTGTCGAGCCGGACACGCCCGACCAGCGCATCGCCGTTTGACTTCACCGCCCCGCTCGGCTTGCGTAGCCCGGTGAGCTCGCCTTCTGAACCCGTCTTGCGCATCGCCTTCACCGCCTCGGATCGCCCCGAGGCGATCGAGGCCCGTGATCGCCTGATCGCCCGCTACGGCGCCGCGCCGGAGAGCGAGGCCGACGTCATCGTGGCGTTGGGCGGCGACGGCTTCATGCTGGAGACCCTGCACACGGTCATGGAGCGCCGCACGCCGGTGTTCGGCATGAACCGCGGCTCGGTCGGCTTCCTGATGAACGATTATGAGGAAGAAGGCCTGCTGGAGCGGCTGTCGGACGCGGGGCGGGCCGTGATCCACCCGCTGCAGATGGACGCCTGGACCGAGAGCGGTCAGGTCCACAGCGGCCTGGCGATCAATGAGGTCTCCCTGCTGCGCCAGACGCGCCAGAGC
>JAVHYH010000206.1:3683-5642 GCA_031119155.1 Brevundimonas sp. | reverse complement strand
GCCCAAGCTGATCGCCTTCGAGAGCGTCTATTCGATGGACGGCGACATCGCCGACCTGGCCGGCACCATCGCGCTGGCGAAGAAATACAACGCCCTGACCTATCTGGACGAAGTCCATGCCGTCGGCCTGTACGGCCAGACCGGCGCGGGCGTGGCCGAGCGCGACGGCGTGCTGGCCGACATCGACATCATCGAATGCACCCTCGGCAAGGCTGTCGGCGTCATGGGCGGCTATATCGCCGCGGACAGCGTGATCGTGGACGCGATCCGCAGCTGGGCCTCGGGCTTCATCTTCACCACCAGTCTTCCTCCTGCCTTGACGGCAGGGGCTTTGGCATCGGTCCGTCACCTCAAGGCCCATCCGGAGCTGCGCGACGCCCATCAGGAGCGCGCCGCGACCCTGAAAGCCCGCTTCGCCGCCGCCGGCATCCCGGTGATGGAGAGCGTCAGCCACATCGTGCCGGTCTTCGTCGGCGATCCGGTGCACACCAAGATGATCTCGGACATGCTGCTCGAGCAGTACGGGGTCTATGTCCAGCCGATCAACTATCCGACCGTCCCCAAGGGCACGGAGCGCCTGCGCTTCACCCCGTCGCCGAACCACACCGACGCGATGATGGACGATCTGGTCAAGGCGATGGACGCCCTGTGGACCCACTGCAACGTGGTGCGCCTGCCCGCGGTGGCCTGACTTTTTACTTCCCGCTCTTCGGGGTGCCGGGATGAGCGGAGTGGAGCGCATGACCGCCAACGATCCCGGCGAGGTCATCTTCGAGCTGACCCGCAACGGCCCCTATCTGAAATGCTCGGCCATCCACGTCGCCACGGGGCGCGAGGTCTCCGCCATGGGGCCGGTGCATGAGCCGGAAGGCCTCAAGCGCGTGGCGCTGGCCAAGTTGAAAAGGGCGCTCGCCGCCGGGTGAAGCACAAGATGTTGTGGTCGCCCCCTCACAGGCCTAAATGAAGCGCCGCCAAATTCCGGGGATTCCCAGTGACCGCCTACACCCACGCCGACTACTTCTCGAAATCCCTCGCGGATGCCGATCCGGAGATCTTCAAGGGCATCCAGGGCGAGCTTGGTCGTCAGCAGGAACAGATCGAGCTGATCGCGTCCGAGAACATCGTCTCGAAGGCGGTGCTGGACGCGCAGGGCTCGGTCCTGACCAACAAATACGCCGAGGGCTATCCCGGTCGCCGCTACTACGGCGGCTGCGAGTTCGTGGACATCACCGAGGACCTGGCCCGCGAGCGCGCCAAGGAACTGTTCGGCGCCGCCTTCGCCAACGTCCAGCCCCACTCGGGCGCCCAGGCCAACCAGGCCGTCTTCTTCACCCTGCTGCAGCCCGGCGACACCTTCCTGGGCATGGATCTGGCCTGCGGCGGCCACCTGACGCACGGCTCGCCCGCCAACCAGTCGGGCAAGTGGTTCCGCCCCGTGACCTACAAGGTCACCGAAGACACCCATCTGATCGACTATGACCACGTCGCCGAGATGGCCGAGCGCGAGAAGCCCAAGCTGATCCTCGCCGGCGCCTCGGCCTACAGCCGTCACATCGACTTCAAGCGCTTCCGCGAGATCGCGGACAGCGTCGGCGCCTATCTGATGGTGGATATGGCCCACTATGCGGGCCTGATCGCCGGCGGCGTCTATCCGGACCCGATCCCGCACGCGGACGTGGTCACCACCACCACCCACAAGACCCTGCGCGGTCCGCGCGGCGGCATGATCCTGTCGCGCGACGCCGACCTCGGCAAGAAGATCAACTCGGCGGTCTTCCCCGGCCTGCAGGGCGGCCCGCTGGAGCATGTCATCGCCGCCAAGGCCGTGGCCTTCGGCGAGGCGCTGAAGCCCGAGTTCAAGGGCTATGCCCAGCAGGTCGTGAAGAACGCCCAGGCCTTGGCGGGCGTTCTGGTCGAGCGCGGCCTGGCCATCGTCTCGGGCGGCACCGACAGCCCCCT
>JAVHYH010000206.1:0-3673 GCA_031119155.1 Brevundimonas sp. | reverse complement strand
CCTGATGCTGGTCGACCTGCGGCCCAAGGGCGTCACCGGCAAGGCCACCGAGCATGAGCTCGAGAAGGCCCTGATGACCTGCAACAAGAACGGCGTGCCCTTCGACACCGCGCCCTTCACCATCACCTCGGGCGTCCGTCTGGGCACCCCGGCGGGCACCACGCGCGGCTTCGGCGAGGCCGAGTTCCAGCAGATCGGCCACTGGATCGCCGACGTCGTCTCCTCGATGAACGGCGGTGACGAGGCCGATCCGATCGTGGTCGCGGCCGTCGCGGCCCAGGTGCGTGAACTGACCCACCGCTTCCCGATCTACGGATAAGCCGCCCATGAAGTGCCCCTTCTGCGGAAATCAGGACACCCAGGTGAAGGACAGCCGCCCGTCTGACGACGGCGCGGCCATCCGCCGTCGGCGCTCCTGCCCGCAGTGCAACGGGCGCTTCACCACCTTCGAACGGGTCCAGCTGCGCGAACTGGTCATCCTCAAGCGCAACGGTCGTCGCACGCCCTTCGACCGCGACAAGCTGGAACGCTCGCTGGGCATCGCCCTGCGCAAGCGCCCGGTCCAGCCCGAGCAGATCGAACAACTGGTCAGCCGCATCACCCGTCAGCTGGAAAGCCTTGGCGAGACCGAGATCCAGTCCTCGACCGTCGGCGACTTCATCATGAAGGCGCTGAAGTCGGTCGATGAGGTGGCCTACGTTCGCTACGCCTCGGTCTACAAGGACTTCCGCCACACTGGCGACTTCGCCCGTTTCCTCGGCGACGAGGGCCTGGACGACGAGACCGGCGGCCGCTGATGCGCCCTTCGGTGACATTGAAGGTCGCGACCTCCCTCGACGGACGGATCGCGACCCGCTCTGGCGAGTCGAAATGGATCACCGGCGAGGCGGCGCGGCTGGAAGGCCATCGCCTGCGCGCCGCCCATGACGCCATCCTCGTCGGGGTCGGCACGGTGCTGGCCGACGATCCCGAACTGACCGCCCGCCTGCCGGGGCGCCCGGTGGACCAGCCCCTGCGGGTCGTCCTCGACAGCGCCCTGCGGACCCCGGCGACAGCGAAGGTGGCCTCCGGCGACACCCTGATCCTGACCGTGGCCGAGCCCGCGCTGATCGGGACCGCCCGCGTCGAACGCGTCGAGGCCGAGGACGGCCGTCCCTCGCCGAAGGCCGCGCTCGCCGCCATCCAGAAGGCGGGCGCGTCGTCCGTGCTGATCGAGGGGGGAGGGCAGGTCGCCGCCGCCTTCCTGCGCGCCGGTCTGGTGGACCGGATCGAGTGGTTCCGCGCCCCGATCCTGCTGGGTGGGGACGGATTGCCCTGCGTGGCCGCCCTGGCCCTTGCGAAGCTGGCCGACGCCCCCAAGTTCCGGCGTCTCTCCGTCGAACCCGTCGGGGATGATCTGTGGGAGCGTTACGACGCTCTGCGCGGATCGCACTGATCATACTTATCGTACCCAGTTTTTCGTCGCCAAGGCCGCCTGAATGTTCACCGGAATCGTCACCGACATCGGTCGTGTCCGTAAGGTCGAGCAGACCGCGCGCGACCGCCGCTATGAGGTCGAGACCGTCTGGGACACCGCCGGCATCGACCTCGGCGCCTCCATCAGCCATGCGGGCTGCTGTCTGACGGTCACGGAGAAAGGCCCCGGCTGGTTCGCGGTCGAGGTCTCGGGCGAGACCCTGTCCAAGACCAACCTCGGCGACTGGACCGAGGGCCATCGGGTCAATCTGGAACGCGCCGCGAAACTGGGCGACGAACTGGGCGGTCACATCGTCTCGGGCCATGTCGACGGCCTCGGCAAGGTTGTCTCGATCACGCCCGAAGGCGGTTCGCACCGTATCGAGATCGAGGCGCCGGCCCCGCTGCACCGCTTTATCGCGCCCAAGGGCTCGATCACCGTCGACGGTGTCTCCCTGACCGTGAATGCGGTCGAGGGTCAGGTTTTCGGCCTGAACATCATCCCCCACACCTGGGAAGCGACCACGCTCGGCGGCCTGAAAGTCGGCGATCCGGTGAATCTCGAGATCGACATGCTGGCGCGATACCTCGCGCGGTGGCAGGAGACCGCATGATGCAATTGGCGGCCAATATGAACGACAGCCCGATCAGCCCCATCGAGGACATCCTCGAGGACGCCCGCAACGGGCGGCCCTACATTCTCGTCGACGCCGAGGATCGTGAGAACGAGGGCGACATCATCATTCCGGCCCAGTTCGCCACGCCGGACCAGATCAACTTCATGATCAAACAGGCGCGCGGTCTGGTCTGCCTTGCCATGACCGGCGACCGCGCCCGTCAACTGCGTCTTCCGCCGATGGCCGCCGACAACCGCGAGAGCATGAAGACCGCCTTCACCGTCTCGATCGAGGCGAAGGACGGCGTCACCACCGGCATCTCGGCCGCGGACCGTTCGCGCACCATCCAGGTCGCCACCGACCCGACCAAGGGCGTCGACGACATCGTCACCCCCGGCCACATCTTCCCGCTGGTCGCCCGCGACGGCGGCGTTCTGGTCCGCGCCGGCCACACCGAGGCCTCGGTGGACATCAGCCGTATGGCCGGCCTGACCCCGGCCGCCGTGATCTGCGAGATCATCAAGGACGACGGCGAGATGGCCCGGATGCCGGACCTGATCGCCTTCGCCCAGCTGCATGGGCTCAAGATCGGCACCATCGCCGACCTGATCGCCTACCGTCGCCGCACCGAACGCTTCGTCGAGCGGGTCATGGACACGCCGTTCGAGAGCGTCCACGGCGGCCCCTTCCGCCTGATGCTGTACCGGAACACCATCGAGGGGAACGAGCACGTCGCGCTCGTCCACGGCAAGATCGAGCCGGGCAAGCCGACCCTCGTGCGGATGCACCAGGTTGATTTCGCCGCCGACCTGCTGGGCCATGTCGAGGCCCGCCAGAGCTATATCCCGCAGGCCCTGAAGGCGGTCAGCGACCACGACGGCGCGGGCGTCACCGTCTTCCTGCGCGATCCGGACCTGCAGGGTCTGGCCGAACGCCTCGCCGGCGTCGAGAAGCCCGTGGCCGTGGATCGCTCGCTCAGGAACTATGGCGTCGGCGCCCAGATCCTGCTCGACCTCGGGGTCCGGGACATGATCGTCATGTCCTCGACCCGCCCCAATCCCACCGCGCTTGAAGGCTACGGCCTCCGCATTGTCGGCTGGCGCGACATGGACGGAGAAGACCAATCGTAACGACCCCCATCCGCGTTCTCATCGTCGAGGCGCGCTTCTATGACGACCTGGCCGACGCCCTGCTGGACGGGGCGAAGGACGCCCTGCGCGCGCAAGGCGTCGAATTCGACGTGGTCTCGGTTCCCGGCGCGCTGGAAGTGCCGACCGTGATCGCCATGGCCGAGGAGGCCGGCCGCTTCCCGACCGCGCCGCGCTATGACGGCTATGTCGCGCTGGGCACGATCATCCGCGGCGAGACCTATCATTTCGAGATCGTCTCGGATCAGTCCGCCGCCGGAATCACCCAGCTGGGCCTCAAGGGTCTGGCCATCGGCAACGGCATCCTGACCACGGAAGACGAGGATCAGGCCTGGGCGCGCGCCCGTCGCAGCGAGGGCGACAAGGGCGGCGGCGCCGCACGCGCCGCGCTCGACCTCATTGCCTTGCGCAAGCGCCTGCGCGTAGGACTGGGCGCGTGACCGAACCGAACAG
>JAVHYH010000205.1 GCA_031119155.1 Brevundimonas sp. | reverse complement strand
GCTCCGGCACCGCCAGGAAGGCCAGGCCGATGGTCACCGGCAGGGCGATCAGGATGGCCCAGCCCATGATCCGCACGCCGTCGGCATAGTCGCCGATCTTCAGCTGCACCACCACCGTGGGCAGGATCAGGATCAGGATCACGCCGATGATGTTGAACACCTGCCACCAGCCATAGACCCGGCTGCGCTGGTCGTATTCGGGCGCCAGCACCGAGGCCCAGCCGAGCTGACCGAGGGTGGCGATCGAGAATCCGAGATAGAGCACCAGCAGCCAGCCGAAGAGGTAGCCCGCGCCGGCGCCGGGCTGAACCACCACGAACATCATCAGGGCGGCCAGCATCAGGATCGGGATCGAGGCGATCATCCACGGGCGGTAGCGGCCCCAGCGCGTCTTCGTCCGGTCCATGGCCCAGCCGATGAAGGGATCGAAGGTGATGTCGATCAGGCGCACGGCCATGAACATGGTCGCCACCACGCCCAGCTCGAGCCCGACGAAGGTCGCGTAGAACTCCGGCAGGGTGACCGGCAGGGCCACGCCGAAGGCCGCCAGCGGCAGGCAGACGGTCGAGAAGGCCGCCAGCACGGCGTTCGAGCGGCGTTGCGGAGGACGGCGGGCGATGTCGGTCATGGACAGGTCCGGGGCGACGGCGCCGAGTCGCCCGTCCCGCCCAACATGCCGCCTTTGCCGCCTGTGCGCGAGCGGTCTGACAGGTCTTGCGGCGGACACGATCTCCGGGCCACCATCGGCGCATGATCCGGGGCCGCCTTCTGCCGAAACTCGTCGCCTGCGCCGCCCTGATGGCGGGGCTCGGCCTTGCCGGGACCGTTTCGGCCCAATCGCGGGGAGACGCCGGGGGCTGCGCCGTCGGCGAGACGGAATGGGCGGCGCCCGCCCTGGCCAACGCCATCTCCTTCCAGCGACTGGACTGGGCGCCGTTCAGCGCGCGGGAAACCGGCTGGGAGACCTATCTGCCCCTGATCCAGAAGGAGCTGGGCACGGACTGCGCGCCGAACACGCCGCGCTTCGCCCGGGCGCTGGCGGACTTCCAGTATGCGCGCGGCCTGCCGCCGACCGGCTGGTTCGACGCGGCGACCTTCCAGGTGTTCCGCGGCGTCTGGCAGGAGCGTCGGCCCTTCATCATGGCGCGGGTCAACCAGCAGCCGTGCCCCGATCCGCCGCCGCTGTACCAGCTCGGCTATCTGGTCGAGTCGGAGGAACACGCCGACCGGCTGACGCGCCTGCTGCGCCGCGATGTGCTGGACGCCTATCGCGAACTGGTGGCCGCCGCCCGCGCCGAGGTGCCGGAAGTCGCGGCCAATCCGGAGCTGCTGCAGATCTTCTCGGGTTTCCGCGATCCGGAGGCCGACGCCGCCCGCTGCGCCCAGCAGGGCAATTGTGACGGACTGCGCCGCGCCGCCTGCTCGCCCCACCGCACGGGGACGGCGGTGGACCTGTACGTCGGCCAGGCGCCGGGGCTGGGCGTGGACAACACCTCGGCCGCCAGCCGTCTGCATATGAGCCGGACGGAGACCTATCGCTGGCTGGTGAAGAACGCCGGGCGGTTCGGATTTACCCCCTATGTCTATGAGCCGTGGCACTGGGAGTGGGTCAGTCCGACGGGCGGCTACGTCGGCGCGCCGCCGCCGACATGATCCGGTCCCTGACGCCGGGCGAGGTGACGCTGGGGCGCGAGGCGTTCGGCGACAGCCTGGCCTATGACGCGATCCGCCTTCTGGCCTCGCCGTTCAACCGGGCCTTCGTCGCCGGCTGCTGGTTCAGGCGGGACTGGATCGTCTGGCCGAAGCGATCCCTGCCGGAGGACGTGTCCGAGGCTTCCCTCGGTCTTCAGGCCCTGCTGATCCATGAACTGACCCATGTCTGGCAGGCCCGGCGGGGCGTGAACCTGCTGCTGGCCAAGATCAGGGCAGGGGACAGCCCGGCGTCCTACGCCTATCCGCTGGCGGCGGACTGCCGCTGGGAGCAGATGAACATCGAGCAGCAGGCGACGCTGGTGGAGCACCGCTTCCGCCTGTCGCGCGGCCTGCCGGTGCCGGCGGATCGGGCCTTCTACCAGCGCGTCTGTCCGATCAATCGCAGCTGAATTCGCGCCGCCCCCTTGCGCCGCATGACGGTTCATCCGAAATAGGCACTACGACTGTTGCTTTTATTTCAGGAGATGGCCGATGGCCCGCGTTCTGGTTCTCTATCATTCGACCTATGGCCATATCGAGACGATGGCCGAAGCTGTCGCCGAAGGCGCGGGCTCGGTCGAGGGCGTCACCGTCGACATCAAGCGCGTGCCGGAAACGGTGCCGGAAGAGCTGGCCAAGGCCTCGCACTACAAGCTGGACCAGAAGGCCCCGATCGCGGTGATCGACGACCTGAAGGACTATGACGCCATCATCATCGGCGCCGGCACCCGCTTCGGCTCGGCCGCGTCGCAGATGCGCGCCTTCCTGGATCAGGCCGGCGGCCTGTGGTTCACCGGCGCCCTGATCGGCAAGGTGGGCGGCGCCTTCACCGCCAGCGCGACCCAGCACGGCGGTCAGGAGAGCACCTTCCAGGGGCTGCACAACTTCTTCATGCACCACGGCATGCCGGTGGTGGGTCTGCCCTATTCCTATCAGGGCCAGATGACGCTGGATTCGATCGAGGGCGGTTCGCCCTACGGCGCTTCGACGATCACCGCCGGCGACGGCTCGCGTCAGCCCAGCGAGATTGAACTGGGCGGCGCCCGGTTCCAGGGTAAGCACATCGCCGAACTGGCGAAGAAGCTGCACGGGTAGGACGATGCGTCAGCCGGCGATCTTCTTTGGTCACGGGTCTCCGATGAACGCGCTGGGCGGTCCCTATGCGGACGCCTGGCGCGCGCTGGGCGAGGCCGTGGGCAAGCCGAAGGGCGTGGTCATGGTCTCGGCCCACTGGGAAACCGGCGGGCTGGGCGTGACGGCGCAGGCGAAACCGGAAACCATCCATGATTTCGGCGGCTTCCCCGCCGAACTGCATGCGATGCAGTATCCGGCGCCGGGATCGCCGGAGTTGGCCGCCCGCGTTTCGGAGCTGACCGGCGCGGTCCAGACCGACCAGTGGGGTCTGGATCACGGCACATGGTCGGTGCTGGCCCACGTCTGGCCCGAGGCCGATGTGCCGGTCGTCCAGTTGTCGCTGAATCGGCGGCTGACGACGCGCGAACATTTCGAACTGGCGAAGCGTCTGGCCCCGCTGCGGGACGAGGGGATCGTCATCGCCGGTTCCGGCGACTTCGTGCACAACCTCAGAACCTGGAAGCGGTCCGGCGGCGAACCCTATGAATGGGCGAGCCATTTCAACGAAGCGGTCAAGGCGGCCTTCGTGCGCGGCGACGATGACGCCCTGATCGACTGGGTGAACCTGGCCGAGGACGCCCAGCTGAGCGTGCCGACCGACGAGCACTATCTGCCGCTGCTCTACATCGCCGCCCAGCGCGCGCCGGGCGACGATGTGAGCTTCTTCAACGACGTCATCGAGGGCGGATCGATCTCGATGACGGGTGTCCGGATCGGCTGATCAGCCGGCCTTCTTCGCCATGGCGGCGTCGACCGACCACGGACCGGCGCCCGCGGCGGCGAAGTAGAGCCAGACGAAGCAGTACAGGACGATGGTCTCGCCGCCGTTGGCGATCGGGAACGGTCCCTGACCGGCGTGGACGAACCAGTAGCCGACGGCGCTGAAACCGGCGGCCAGGAAGGCGACCGGACGGGTGAACAGGCCCAGCACCAGAAGCGCGCCGAAGACCAGTTCCAGCGGACCCGAAAGGCCGGCGAGGCTGAGGCCGGGGCCGGGCACGCCCTCGACGGCCGGGAAGCCCAGCACCTTGGCGGTGCCGTGACACAGGAACAGCAGGCCCGCGACGATGCGCAGCACGCTGAGCAGTTGCGGCTGGTACTTCGAAATCGAGTTGAACATTGAACCCTCCCTCTTGCTGTCAGAAGCGGGAGGACTGTGGGCCGGAGTCGGCCCGTCGCACAATGTTCGGCGTATCGGGGCTCAGGCCGCCTTGTCGAGCTCGGCCATCTGCTGGATCGCGACATAGTCCGTCTTGCCGGTGCCCAGAACCGGCACGTCATCGACACGCAGGATCTTCTTGGGCACGGCCAGCTCCGGCGCGCCGTGCTCGCGGGCCCATTCGGCCAGACGCGCGACCTCGGCGTCCTTGCGGTCGGTGACCAGCACCAGCTTCTCGCCCTTGCGGCTGTCGGGAATGGAGACCACGGCGTGGCGGGCCTCCGGCCAGACGGCGCTGGCCAGACCCTCGACGGCGGTCAGGGAGACCATTTCGCCGCCGATCTTGGCGAAGCGCTTCACGCGGCCGAGGATGGTGATGTAGCCCTCGGCGTCCAGATCGACGATGTCGCCCGTGTCGTGCCAGCCGTCGACCAGCGGCTCGATCCGGCGCGGGTCGTCGGGCGACAGATAGCCTTCCATCACGTTGGGGCCGCGCAGGTACAGGCGACCGCCCTCGGCGATGCCGGGCACCTCTTCCAGCTTCCATTCCATGCCGGGCAGGATCTGGCCGACCGAGCCGGGACGGTTGCGGTCCGGATGGTTCACGGCGACCACGGGCGCGGCTTCGGTCGCGCCATAGCCTTCCAGCAGCTTGAGGCCGTGGAAGCGGGTGTTGAACAGGTGATGGGTCTCGTCCCGCACCCGCTCGGCGCCGGCGACGACGAACTGCAGGGTCGAGAAGTCATCCGGCCCGGCGACGCGGGCGTACTGGTTCAGGAAGGTGTCGGTCGCGAACAGGATCGACGCCTTCACCTGCGGCAGCAGTTCGACGATCTGCTTGGCGTGCAGGGGGGAGGGGTACTGGAAGGCCTTCATGCCCTGCAGCAGGGGCAGCAGGACGCCGCCGGTCAGGCCGAAGCAGTGGAAGGTCGGCAGCGGGTTGAACATCACCCACTCCGGCTTGAGGTCGATATGCTGAGCGACCTGGCGGCAGTTGGCGACCAGATTGGCCTGGCTGAGCACCACGCCCTTGGGCGCGCCGAAGCTGCCCGAGGTGAACAGCACCACGCCGGGGGCATGGGCGTCCGTCTTCACCCGGAAGCGGCGGGGCATCATGCCGGCGGTCAGGCCGTACAGCTTGTCCTTCAGGCCGATGGTGGCGCGCACGTCGTCCAGCCAGACGATCTCGGCGACCGTCTCGATGTCGGCGATCAGCTCTTCCAGCTTGGCCTGCTGGATGAAGCGGCGGGCGGTCAGCACCTTCTTCACCCCCGCGGCGGCCAGCGCCGCCTTGATGTTCCGCTCGCCGGCGGTGAAGTTGATCATCACCGGCACGCGGCCGTGGGCGTGCAGGCCGTAGAAGGTGACCACCGTGCCCATGCTGGAGGGCAGCAGGATGCCGACGCGCTCTTCCAGCGCGGTCATCGCCGCGATCTTGCGGCCCAGCACGAAGGCGGCGCGGATCAGGCCGGTGTAGGTCAGGGGCTTGCGGTCCTGATCCTCGAGGATCTCCTTGTCGCCATAGGTCTCGCGCGCGGCGATCAGGGCGTCGAAAATACCTTCTTCGCCTATCGTGGCTTCCAGCGGTACGCGCAAAACTCAGTCCTCCGTCGACGCGTTGAACCCCGCGCCCGTGATTTGAACCGGGGAAACTAGTGCGGGGCGTTCACC
>JAVHYH010000009.1:22808-25460 GCA_031119155.1 Brevundimonas sp. | reverse complement strand
GATGGCGTCGAAGCCGTAGAAGGCGAAGAAGATGATCGCCGCCGCCGCCATCACCCCCGTCTGCACGAAGGGCGCGCCGAAGCCGTTGGGCATGAAGGGGGTGAAGTGGGCCGCGTCGAAGTTCGGCAAGGCGATGGCGACGAAGGCCACCAGCGCTGCGATCTTGATGACCACCAGAATGGCGTTCAGCGTCGCGCTCTCTCGCGTGCCCAGCAGCAGCAGGCCGGTGACCACGGCGATGATGAAGACCGCCGGCAGGTTGATCAGCCCGCCCTCGACGTGCGGTCCGACCGTCAGCGCCGTCGGCAGGTCGATGCCCCATCCGGCGAGGAAGGGCACCGCATAGCCCGACCAGCCCACGGCCACGGCCGAGACCACCAGCGAGTATTCCAGGATCAGGCTCCAGCCCACGATCCAGGCGAAGATCTCGCCCAGCGCAGCATAGGAATAGGTATAGGCGCTGCCCGAGGCGGGCATGATGGTCGACAGTTCGGCATAGGCCAGCGCGGCGCAGGCGCAGACCAGACCCGCCAGACCGAAGCTGATCAGCACCGCCGGTCCGGCCAGTCCCGCGCCGACGCCGATCAGCGTCAGGATGCCCGTGCCGACGATGGCGCCGACGCCCAGCGCCATCAGGTGCGGCCAGCCCAGCGTCTTCTTCAGCGCCGGTCCGTCGTGCGGCGCCAGCATCGCATCGATCGAGCGGCGGCGGTTCCAGAAGGCCATCTGTGTGTTTCCCCTCGCCGTTTCGCACGGCTGATTCCGGGCCGACCCTACCTCTTCCTGCGACAAACCGACAAGGACACGGAAAAGCCGCTTGCGTTCTGCGAAGCGACCCTCTATCTCCCGCCCCTCGCCGACGCGGTCCCCACCGATTGTCAGCGAAAAGACGATGAGTTCGGGTGATTAGCTCAGTTGGTAGAGCAGCTGACTCTTAATCAGCGGGTCCACAGTTCGAACCTGTGATCACCCACCATCGTCCTTCCTGAAATGAGAACCGCAAACCGGTCCGTCGCCCCGCTCGCGACGGCTCCGCAGCGCGAGCGCCGCTTGACCGCCGCCCTGATTCCATGGCGAAGCAGGGCTTGGGCGCGGGGCATCGCAGGGATGACACCGATAGGTGCGCCGTCTGGGAGCCGCCGGTGAAACACATAGCCCTGATCGCAACGGCGGCTCTGGCCCTGACCGCATGCGCCTCCACCCCCGCCTCGGCGCCGACGTCGGCGGCCAAGCCGGAAGCCCGGTCCTATATCGTCAGCGAGAACGCCTCAGCCGATGTGGACGCCGCCCTCGCCCGCGCCCGGGCGTCCGGCAAGCGCGTCCTGCTGGTGATGGGCGCCAACTGGTGCAGCGACAGCCGCGCTCTCGCCGGCTGGCTCGGGACCGACCGCTTCGTCGGCCTGATCGAACGCGAATACGAACTGGTCTTCGTCAACATCGGGATGCCGAGGACCGGTGACGGACACAATCTCGGCCTCGCCCGTCGCTTCGGGCTGGCGGAGCTCCCGGGCCTGCCGAACGTACTGGTGCTCACCAGCGACGGCGTTCTGGTGAACCCGACGACCGCCACCGGCTGGCGCGACGCCGGAAGCCGGACGGGCGACGCCATCTACGACGAGCTGGCGACCCTGGCCGACGCGCCGGCCTGATCGATCGCAGAGCCTCGCCGGACCTGTGGCGATCGACAGGAGACGCCGTCTCCAATCCGTGGCAGGCTGACCCCGCAGACGCTCATGATCAGGTTCCGCCCCAATGAACGCCGTCGACGGCCTTCGAGATCGATTGATGACCCTCTGCCTGGAGTACGCCCGTCTGGGATCGGGCGTCCCGGGGCGTTGGTACGAGGACCGCGCCAGCCTGCGTCTGGAGGCTGCTGCAGCCGGGCAACAGGATTTCGTCGAAGCCATCGACGCCCTGCCCGCATCCAGCGGCCGCTCTCCGTACTGGATCCTCTAGGCGTCGGTCAGGCGCCCGCGTCCTGACCGACCAGCCACTGGCGCAGGAGCGCCGTCGTTTCGCCCGGACGCTCGATCGGGGCCAGATGGCCGCACGACTTCAGGACATGGAAGCGCGCGCCCGGAATCTTGTCCGCCAGCTCCCGCGCGTCGTGCGGGAGGCAGATACGGTCGCGGTCCCCGACGGCGACCAGCGTCGGAACCCGGATCGCGTCGATCGCAGGCCCCAGATCGGGCCGGGCCAGCAGCGCCTTCTGCTGGCGCGCGAACACCTCGGGCCCAACCCTGTCCGCCATGGCCTGCACGGGACCGCTGACGATGGGCGTCAGCGTCGGATCCGCATGCGGCGCGGTCGCCAGGAGCCCCTGCTCCGCCACGGTGCGCGGCCGGGCGTTCAGCGTCGCACGGGTGCCGAACAGGGCCAGTTGCAGGATCCGGTCCGGCTGCTGTCGGACCATCTCCAGCGCGACGTAGCCGCCGAGACTGACCCCGGCGACGGCGAACCGCGGCGGGGCATGGGCCAGCACCCGCGCGGCCATGGCCGACAGACTGTCGTCAACGGTCAGGTCGCCGAGCTCGGGGTGAACGATGTCGCTCAGGTCCAGCACCTGTCGCGCCCACAGCTGACCGTCGCAGGCCATGGCGGGAAGCAGGACCAGCGGGAAGGCGGAATGGATCATGACGCTCCGCCCTCAGC
>JAVHYH010000009.1:0-22798 GCA_031119155.1 Brevundimonas sp. | reverse complement strand
GTCCAGCATCGTCCCCAAACCCACGCGCCCGCCCTCGTTCTCTGGCTCTTAGCCGACCAGCGGGAAGGCGAAGACCAGCATGCCGACGACGGTCATGATCAGGCACACCGCCGTCGCGGGGATCAGGGTGAATTTCTGATGGTCGGCCAGATCGATGCCCGCCAGGCTGACGAGGAGATAGGTCGACGGCACCAGCGGGCTCAGCAGGTGGACCGGCTGGCCCATCAGGGACGCCCGGGCGATCTCCATGTGCGACACGCCGTAGTGGGATCCCGCCTCGGCGAGGATCGGCAGCATGCCGAAATAGAAGGCGTCGTTAGAGATGAAGAAGGTGAAGGGCAGGCTGAGCAGGGCCGTGATCGGCGCCATATAGGGACCGAGCGCTGGCGGGATCATCGCCACGACTTCCTTGCTCATGGCCTCGACCATCCCCGTACCGGACAGGATGCCGGTGAAGATGCCGGCGGCGAAGATCAGCGACACCACCGCCAGGACGTTGCCGGCATGGGCCGCGATCCGCTCCTTCTGATCCGCCACGCGGGGATAGTTGATGATCATGGCCACCGCGAAGGCCAGCATCATCAGGATCGACAGGGGCATGATGCCCGAGACCAGACCCGCCAGAAGCAGGACGACGAGGGCGCCGTTGACCCAGCGCAGGTGCGGGCGGCGGGCTTCGGGGAACTGCGAGACGGCCATGCCTTCAAACACCACCGGCTCGCGGGACACGACGTGGCCGAGACGACGGCGCTCCTTGAGGCCGAACCAGAAGGCCAGCCCCAGCAGGGCCGCCAGACCGACCAGCATGCCCGGAATGAGCGGGAGGAACAGGGCCGCCGGGTCGAGCTCCAGCGCCGATGCGGCGCGGGCCGTCGGGCCGCCCCAGGGCGTCAGGTTCATGATGCCGCTGGTCGTCATCAGCAGGCAGCAAAGGTACAGCCGGCTCATGTCGAACCGCTTGTAGAGCGGCAGCAGGGCGGCGATCGTGATGATGTAGGTGGTGGACCCGTCTCCATCGAGGCTGACGATGGCGCACAGCACCACCGTTCCCATCAGGATCTTCAGCGGGTCGCCGTGAACGATCTTCAGCAGCCGGTTGACCAGCGGATCGAACAGGCCGGTGTCGGTCATGATCGAGAAGAACAGGATGGCGAACAGCAGCATCACGCCGGTCGGCGCGAGGGTCTTGATGCCGTCGATCATCATGTCGCCGATGCCGGAGGCGAAGCCGGCGAACAGGGCGAATGCGGTCGGCACGACGATCAGGGCGACCAGCGGCGTCATCCGCCGGGTCATGATCAGCGTCATGAAGGTGGCCACCATCAGGAAGCCGAGCAGGGCGAGATTCATGTCTTTGTCCCGGGTGTATTCAGATCAGAAGGTGACGGCGATGCGACCGGAAACGGTCTGGCCGTCGTCCTCGCCGGCATAGGCGCCGGCGGTGTTTTCGGTGCGCCAGTGGATCCCGTTGAGCTGGAACCGCGTGAAGGTGTTCAGATACCAGTTGGCGCCGAGAGTGACGGCCGATCCGTCGGCTGCGCCGGGGATGCCGCTGAACTCCAGATGCTCGTAACGGGCGGTCACCTCCAGCGCCCCCGGCCCGCCCTCAAAGACAGGACGCAGGACCTTGGGCTGGCTGAAGCTGCCGATGCGGGCGCTGTAGGGCGGCAGTTCGCCGGTCAGGAACCAGCCGCCGGACAGGCTCCAGGCGTCGGTGACGAAGTCCGGGCGACCGGCATCCAGGCTGGCGTGGCGCTGGCCGAACTCGCCCATCACCCACAGCGGACCGCGATAGCCGCCCAGCTCAAGGCCATAGCCGGTCGTGCCGGTCCCGCCGACCACTGTCCCGCTGGTGACCCGCAGGGCGCCGTTGAAGCGACCGCCGATGACGGTGTTGCGCGTCAGGACGCCGGAAGCGCCGGCCGCCAGTTCCTCGTCAAAGCCCCAGGCGCCGAGGTGCAGGACGCCGCGCGGCGTCTTGATCGGATTGTAGTGGACCCGCCCCAGAATCGTGCGGCTGTCGCCGCTGCCCTGGGCGCCGTCGATCCGGTCGCCGCTGACATTCAGCGAGGCGTGGCCGGACTTCCAGAAGACCCGCGGCATGACGCCCATGCCGTAGAAGCCGCGCTGGGGGATGATCGCGGTCGAGACGACGGTGCGTTCGAGGAACGGCGTGGAATCCGACCCCGTCGCGCCCTCGAACGAGCGGTCATTGAACAGATGGCCGACACGGACGTCATAGTCGACCGAGGCGTTGATCCGGTCCCGCCAGCCGATGAAGGCGGTGACGACATCCACCTCGTTCTCCGAGAAGTCCGCCTCGAACTGATAGAAGAGGTGCGGGCCCACGCCGCCTTCGAGGCCCATGCGCAGGGCGCGCATGCCCGTGGTGGTGATGTTGCGTGCATCGTGATCGGACCCGAAGGTCGAGCTGACATCCGCCAGGATCCGGCCGCGCGGCTTGAAGCTGTAGAAGCCGTCCGCCGAGCGGAACGTCGGCAGGCCATTGCCCCACTCCGTCACCACCCCCGGCTCCTGAACCGTAACGGGCGACGCCGGAACGGGCGGCGCAGGCAGAGACGCGACCGCCGTGACGGGCACGGCCTGAACGGGCGCCGGCTGTGCAGTCAAAGAGGCCGTTGCGGCCTGCTGGCCTTCGAGCCTGTCCAGGCGCGCGCGCAGTTCGGCGATCTCGGCCGCCTGCGCCCGGACCAGATCCGCCAGCGCCTCCTGGCTCGGGGCCTGCGCCAGCGCCGGACTGGCCATGAACAGCGCAAGCAGGGCGCAACCGTATCGGAGAGAAGTCATTTGGCGGCAGCCCCTTCAGCGAGAATGGCGTCCCAGTCCGCGAGGAAGCGACGGCGTTTGACGGGATCGAGATTGACGAAAAGCTGGGGCCCGCCGCGGATCGGCCGGGCGCGCTCGGCCTCGAGCCCTCCGGCCGCCAGGTCGGTCCGCATCGGCGGCAACCACTGGCGCGCCAGCAGGGTCTGGCCCTCGCGGGACAGCATGTGGTCGAGGAATAACTTCGCCGCCGCGGGATGGCGCGCATCGCGGGCGATGAAAGCCACGCGCGAGACGACGATGGTGTAGTCCTCGGGCAGGACGATCCCGATGCGGGCATCCGTCTCGGCCCGTTCCACGGCATAGGGCAGCAGGGCGTTGTAGGCGATCGCCGCGCGCCCCTCGGCGACCGCATCGATCATCGGCGTGGTCATCGTCGACAACTGCGGCCGTGCTCCCGCGATGGCCTGCAGCAGCGAGCGGGTGTCGCGGGTGATCGCGAAATCCTGCGTCAGGGTCAGATAGCCCAGGTTCGAGCGCGCCGGATCGTAGGTGATCACCTGCCCCATCAGGGCGTCATGGCGATCCCGCAGAAGTCGCTCCAGCGCCTCATGGGTGCGCGGGACCTGATCGGGCGCGATCAGGCGTTTGTTGTAGACGAAGCCAACCGGCTCGGCGGTGACGCCATAGCCCATGTCACGCCAGACCGCCGACGCCGGCAGGGCGGAGGCCTCGGGGCTGCGGTAGCTCTGGGCGTAGCCGTCGTTGATCAGCTTGGCCTGCAGGTCCATCGCGGACGACCAGACCAGGTCCGCACCGGGGCGGCCTTCAGCGGTCTCGGCCAGAAACCGGGCGTTCAGGGCTGTGGAGTTGATGTCCTCGTAGCGGATCGCGATGCCCGGATGGCGCGCGCGGAAGGAATCGATGAGAGGCTGCACGGCGTCGGTGTCGGCATTGCCGTAGATGCGAAGCTCACCCTCGGCATTGGCCTGACGGACGAGCGCCTCGCGGGACGGCTGCATAAAATGAAGCGCCGCCAGGCCGATCAGGGCGACGCACAGCAGCAAACCGGCATACAAGATGCGCATTGTCTGGTTCCTCCCCGCTTCTCCGGACTCGCATCCGGGGCGTTGTTGGAAGCCTGCGTAGTTGAGCCAAGCTGTCATTCACCTTTCATGGATCACCGGGCATGCGCATCCTGATCGTCGAGGACGACGCGCCGCTGGCGCGCAGCATCGTGACCCTGCTGCGCGGCGCCGGGCACGCGGTTGATCACGTCGAGAGCGGAGAGGACGCCCTGGTGATCGCCGCCGACGAGCCCTACTCCGTCATCGTTCTGGATGTCGGCCTGCCGGACATGGACGGCTTCACCGTGCTGGACCGGTTGCGCCGACGGGGCGACCGCGTTCCCATCCTGATGCTCACCGCGCGCGACGCCCTGGATGACCGCGTGCGAGGGCTGGACCTCGGCGCGGACGACTATCTGCGCAAGCCCTTCGATACCGAAGAACTGGAAGCCCGCATCCGGGCCCTGGGTCGTCGGCGCGGCGGCGATCCGACGCCGGAAATCATCGTCGGCGCCCTGACCATCAACCGTTCGGCGGGGGAGGCCCGGATCGGGTCGCAGGTGCTCGACCTCCGACGGCGGGAATGGGCCGTGCTCGAAACCCTCGCCTCCCGCGCCGGCCAGATCGTGCCGCGCGAGATCCTGCACGCCGAGGTGTTCGGCATCGACGAGCCGGTGGGCGGCAATGCGCTTGAGGTGAACATCACCCGGCTGCGCGCCAAACTTCCCCCCGCCGGTCCGGTGATCCGGACGGTGCGGGGCGTCGGATATCTTCTCGATGAGGGCTGAGGTGCGCCCCGGCGGCCTCGCGCTGCGCAGTCGGTTGTTCGCGGTCATGCTGGGACCGCTGCTCGGCGTGGCGGTCCTGCTCGGCATTGTCGGCGCCACCCTGATCGGGGATGCGGTTCGCAACGCCGGCGACCGGGTGCTCGGCGGCGCGCTCGGTGCCATCGCCGAAACCGTTCAGGTCGAGCGCGGAGAGGTGACGCTGGATCTCCCGGCGGCGGCGTTCGGCATGCTTGAGACCACCGCCCGCGACAGCATCTACTATCGCATTGCGGTGGGGGACCGGGTTCTCACCGGCTATCCGGACCTGCCCCCTCCCGACATCGACGCCCTGACCCTCGACACGCCCAGCTTCCGGTTCGCCCGGTATCGGGGACAGGATATCCGCATCGCCGAGATGCGTCGCGACCTGCCGCGCATCGGCCAGCCGGTCGTCGTCCAGATCGCCGAAACCCTGGACAACCGCCACGCCACCTGGTGGCGGCTGATGACTGCGCTGATGGTCGGCGAACTGCTGCTCATCGCCGTCGCCATGATCGTGCTTCGCCCGGCGCTGGGCTGGAGCCTTCGCCCGCTGGACCGCCTGCGCGGAGCCGTCACCGCCCGCGACACCCGCGCCGCGCCGGACCTGTCGCCGCTTGAGACCGGCCCGTTGCCGATCGAACTCAAGCCGTTGGCGGCGGCGTTCGACAGCCTGCTGGGACGGCTGGATGTGGCCACGGCCGGTGTCCGCCGCTTCACCGCCGACGCCTCGCACCAGATGCGGACGCCGCTATCCGTGTTGAAGGTGCAGGTGGCCCTCGCCCGGCGCGGCAATCCCGACGCCCTGGACGAGATCGCCGAGGCCGCCAATCGGCTGGAGCATCTGGTCACCCAGTTGCTCGCCCTTGCGCGGGCCGACGAGGCCGGAGCGTCGCCGGAGCTGGAGCAGGTCAGCCTGCGCGAAGTCGCCTCGGCGGTCATCAACCGGCGCATCGGCCAGGCCATCGACGCCGGCGTCGAGATCACACTGGACGCGCCGGAGCAGGAGATTTCGGTCTCCGCCCACCGGACCCTGCTGTTCGAGATCGTCTCGAACCTCCTCGACAACGCCATCCGCTACAATCGACGCGGCGGGCTGGTGGTCATCTCGATCCAGCAGACAGCCGAGGCCGCGCTGATCGCGGTCAGCGATGACGGCCCCGGCATCCCGGAGACGGACCTGTCGCGACTGGGCGGGCGGTTCGTTCGTCTGGAAAGCAGCCGCGGGCGCGAGGGCAGCGGGCTGGGCTTCGCCATCGTCCAGTCGGCCTCGCAGAGGATCGGGGCGGACGTGGCGGTGGAGAACACCTCTCCGGGGCTGCGGGTGACGGTCCGCTTCCCGACCTCCCGAGCCTGAGCGACACCGCAAGCTCAAGGCCCGACACCCCGGCGCGACGTCCCGAAACGAGACAAGCCCTCCCCGCCTCTCCCGCCGACATCAGCGCCGCGACATCAGATGAAGGCGGCGCCCTGACGGAATCTGACAGTCAACAGGGACCGCAGCCGCCGATTCGCCTACCTGCCTGAATAATCTAGGGTTATGTCGAAAACCGGCGCCCAATGTTCGCCGAACAGTGTTGCCATACCCCCGTTTTGGGCGTACGACCGCCCCGATTAAGGGTTTGTTAACATCTTCCCTGGCCGCGCAAATGCGGTCCAAGCCGATCCAGTCCGGACGGCATGGTTCTTGGGAGGGAACCAGGGAAAGCCGTCGTCAGGCGGCTCCGCACAACGCGGATGTTGGGGGAGTGGGGTATGTCGTTTTCCATCTACGGTCTCCTTCGCGGAGGCGCCCTGGGCTGCGTTGCGGCCCTGATGTTCACCGGGGCCGCCGAGGCCCAGTCCCGGGCAGTGCAGGCGACGTTCTCCAAACTGGACGTTGTGCTGACCGGCCACATCCCTGATCGCTGTGAGCTGGCGGGCGGCGGGGAGATCAGCTTCGGCGAGCTTGCCGGGCGCAAGACCGCGGTGGCGCAACTCGGCCTGGACTGCAACCTGCCCTTCGACATCGGACTGGAGTCCTCCAACGGCGGCCTGGCCCATGCCACCCTGCCGATGGGTCAGGGACCGTTCGCCGGCAATCTCGGCTACACCGTAAGCCTTCGGGTGCCGACGCTTTCGCCCCAGCCCGCGGTCCTGCAGGGCGATTTCACCAGCGCGGAATTGAAGACCCGTCGCACCCTCAGCAGCGGCGACGCCATCGCGGCGGGCGGAGCCCGCATCGAGTTCCGCACCCAGGATCCCGCCGGAGCGGGTCTCCTTTCGGGAGAGTATTCGGAAACCTTCACGGTAACGCTGACCGCTCGCCTGTAAGAAGAATTGAGCCCGGAGCGGGCGCCAATTTCAATGTTATCGCCGGTTACTTCTGTATTCATCAACGTGAATGTTGGTGAATGAACACCCAATTCAAAATTCGAGATTTCGCGTGCTTGGCGATTCAGAATAGAATTCGAGTAACGTCGGTTTTTCGTGTTGACTTGCTTGTTTACGCCTCGGTAACGTTTGGATCAGATCGGGGGGAGCCTGTCTCGATCGAAGGCAATCCGCCAAATCCAGACTGGAGAATGAACATGAAACTCACTTCGCTTATCGTCGGCGTCGCCGCCGTCGCCATCACCGCCGGCGCCGCCTCGGCCCAGGACATCAACCGCGGCCAGTTCGCCGGCGGCCTGGCCTTCGGCTTCATCCCGTACAGCGACCCTGCGCAGACCACGAACGTCGGTGGCGGCCTCGCCGGCGCGGCCAACCTGATCAACTCCAACTGGTCAGGGTCGCCGATTTCGTCCTGGCACGCGCTGGGCAATGCGGTGGACAACAACGGCTCGGCCGCCGGTTCGGACGGCGCCACCTTCACCCTGACCGGAACCGTCTCGACCGACTGCGCCTACTACTCGGGCGACAACACCACCGAGACCCTGAACTTCGGCCAGATCGGCATCTACGCCTCGGACAACACCGGCCCGGCCGCCGCCTTCACCATGGTCGATGACGCTGAAGTCACCATCGACACCAACCTGGCCGGCTGCAACACCGCCAACACCGTTCGCATCCAGAAGACCGACCTCAACGGTCTCGTGAACGCCGGCGCCTCGGCCTACGACAGCAATGTCTTCCAGGCCAACCTGCCCTACTCGGTCACCGCCCGCTACGTCGCCAGCCCGGCCACGGGCGGCCCCGCCGCCGGCACCAACCAGACCCTGGTTGTCGCCACCGGTTCGGACCAGGCCTCCGCCCAGCACGGCGCCTGGAAGTCCGCCATGGCTCTGGACGTCAACATCCCCGTCCCCGCCAAGGCCCTCGTCGCCGGCACCTATTCCGGCACCTTCGGCGTCACCATCAGCGCCGGACTCTAAGCGGCCCGAGCCCGCTCCCCGGAGCCTCTCCGGGGAGCGCAGGCCTGACCTTCTTTCTCTCATCCAGGGACTATCCAGATGAAAATCGTTTCGCTTCTCGCCGGCGTCGCCGCCGTCGCCCTCACTGCGGGCGCCGCCTCGGCCCAGGACATCAACTACGGCCAGATCCATCGTGGCTTCACCAACCCCAACGGCACCTATGCCCCGAGCGATTACACCGTTCCCGGTTATGTGGCCTCGAACAGCGGCTGGTCGCGGCCCAACAACCGCGCCAACTCGCAGAACAGCGCCGCGCAGTACGCTTCGTGGCACGCGCTGGGCAATGCGGTGGACAACAACGGCTCGGCCGCCGGTTCGGACGGCGCCACCTTCACCCTGACCGGAACCGTCTCGACCGACTGCGCCTACTACTCGGGCGACAACACCACCGAGACCCTGAACTTCGGCCAGATCGGCATCTACGCCTCGGACAACACCGGCCCGGCCGCCGCCTTCACCATGGTCGATGACGCTGAAGTCACCATCGACACCAACCTGGCCGGCTGCAACACCGCCAACACCGTTCGCATCCAGAAGACCGACCTCAACGGTCTCGTGAACGCCGGCGCCTCGGCCTACGACAGCAATGTCTTCCAGGCCAACCTGCCCTACTCGGTCACCGCCCGCTACGTCGCCAGCCCGGCCACGGGCGGCCCCGCCGCCGGCACCAACCAGACCCTGGTTGTCGCCACCGGTTCGGACCAGGCCTCCGCCCAGCACGGCGCCTGGAAGTCCGCCATGGCTCTGGACGTCAACATCCCCGTCCCCGCCAAGGCCCTCGTCGCCGGCACCTATTCCGGCACCTTCGGCGTCACCATCAGCGCCGGACTCTAAGCGACGATCACTGTCGCCCTGCGAACGGGAGGGGCGCCCCGCGTCCCTCCCGCTTTGTTTACGGTTACGCTTTTACGTTGAGTTCCAGTGTTCGCCGAACGCTCGGCGACGGAGGCAAGCCCACCATGTTTGACGTCCAACCGCTCCTGCGACGCCTGCGCCGACCGATCGTGGCGATGCTTGCGGTGATCGCCGGTCTGATGGTGATGACCGCGGCCGCATCGGCCATGCGTGTTGCGCCCATGGTGTCCGAGCTCACCACCACCGGCGCCGGCTCCACCGCCCGCATCGAGGTCGGCAACATCGGCTCGGCGGCCCTGCCCTTCGAAACCCGCATCACCCGCATCGACTTCGACGAGAACGGCGAACTGATCGAAACCCCCGCCGACGAGGAATTCCTCGTCTTCCCGCCCCAGGGCGTGGTGCCGGTGGGCGGTCGTCAGGTGGTCCGCGTCCAGTGGGTCGGCGACGCCGAAATCGACGTGTCGCGCGCCTACTATCTATGGGTCCGTCAGCTTCCGGTCGCGACGACCGCTGAGCCGCCGCAGGACAGCGGCGCGGTCTCGGTGTCCGTGCTTTACACGATGAAATCCCTGATCGTGGTGGCCCCTCCCGGCGCCCAGGCCAATGTCGAGGTGCTGTCCGCCACGCCGATGATGGTCACGCCGCCGACGCCTGAAATCGACCCCAGCCTGACACAGGGTGTGGCTCCGCCCGCGCCCGTCGCGGAGCCGGGGCTCGAGATCGTCGTCGCCAATACCGGAAAGCGCTACGCCCTGATGAGCGGCGCCACCTGGAACATCGCGGGCACCGATACCGCCGGCCAGCCGTTCGCCCTCGTCATGACCGGCCAGCAGGTCGCCGAGACGGTCGGCGTGGGCTACCTCGCCCCCGCCGGCGGCCGTCGGACCTTCAGGATCCCGACCGGCGCAAGCCTCGATCCGAGCCAGCCCGTTTCGGTACGGTTCACGCGATGAAGGCCCGGGGGGGACTTTTTCTGACGGCGGGGGTCGCGGCGGTTCTGACAGCCATACCCGGCAAGGAGGCGTGGGCGGACTCCGCGGTGGAGTACGCCCTCGCCGGCCTGTCGCGCGCTGCGCCCATGCTGAACAGCCCGTTCGCAATGCCCCGCGCGCAGGAGCCGGCTACGCAGGAGCCCGCCCCGGCTCCGGCGACGCCGACGCCGACGCCCGCCCCGACGCAGGAGCCGGCGGCGCGGCCGAACATCAATCCCTACGATCGCGACATCGCGATCACCGTGCCCCTCAACTTCAACCGCCAGGTTCTGGGCGAACTCCCCGTGCTGCTGACGCGGGATGACCGTTTCATCGTCGAGAGCAGCAGCTTTCAGACCCTGATCAAACCCCTCCTGACGGACGAGGCCCAGGTCGCCCTGGCCGCCTCTCTTGAGGGCATCGAATCCTTCGCGCCCGAAGAGATCAACGCCACAGGCATCCAGCTCGACTATGATCCCGAGCAACTGGCCGTGCTGGTCCTGCGCATCGATCCGCACCTGCGGCTGCCCGCCATGCTCTTCCGTCGCGGGACGCCGGATGCGCCCGAACAGGCTCCGGAGCCGTTCAGCGCCTACATCAACGCCAATGTCGCCGTCGCCCGCCGCATGTCGACCGGCGACGTCGAGACGCCCAGCCTCTTCCTCAACGGGGCGATCCGCTACAAGTCGCTGGTCCTGGAGGCCGACGTCCAGGGGCGCGAGGACCGGTTCACCGGCGAGTACGAAATGGACCGCCGGTACGCCCGGTTCGTGTTCGATCAGCCGGAGGCCTTCCGGCGCTGGTATCTGGGTGATCTGGATCCCGAGACACGGGGGCGGCAGGGCTTCGTGGAGCTCGGCGGCCTCGGCGTCGCCCGTCAGCGTCGCCGGTTCGAGCCCTTCCGCAACAATGTGCTCGCCGGCGCCCGGCAACTGGTCCTGCAGGAAGAATCGACGGTGCGCATCCTGCGCAACGGCGTGTTCGTGCGCGAGTTCCGCCTTGACCCCGGCCAGTATGACCTCAGCAACCTGCCGCTCGACACCGGCAGCAATGACGTCCAGCTCGAGATCCGGGGGCAGTCCGGCGCGGTGGAGCAGGTCAGCTACAGCGCCTATCTCGACAGCATCGACCTCGAGCCCGGCGACTATGAATACGGCGCCTATCTGGGCGTCACCAACAACGGCTTCTTCGGCTCGCCGGACTATTCGGGGGGCGACATCGCCTTCACCGGCTACTGGCGCAAGGCCTTCATCAACCGGCCCGCGCTTGGCCTGGGTTTCCAGGCTTCCGAGAACGTCCAGACAGCCACTGGCCAGACGCAGTTCATCCTCGACAACGGGTCGCGCATCCAGCTCGACCTGTCCGCCAGCCAGAGCAACGACGTCGGCGCCGGCTACGCCGCCGCGGTCAGCTATGACCACATCGTCGAGCGTGACGGCCTGGCCGACAACTGGACCGTCGTGGCGGAGTTCGTTTCCGAGGACTTTTCCAGCCTGGGCAATCGCTTCGGCAACAATCCGACCTCCTGGTCGATCAGCGGCGGCTATTCCCGGCGCCTGAACATCGACTGGGTGGCGACCCTGAGCGGATCGTACCGCATGAGCCGGGACGCCGCCCGCGGCGATTCCTGGACGCTCAACGCCTCCACCACCTATCGCTTCAGCCCGGAATGGAGCGCCCAGTTCGGCGTCGAGTACAGCGACTTCGAGCAAACGGGCGCCTTCAGCGCCTTCGACGGCGACGGAGTCGGGGCGACCTTCGCCCTGATCTGGACGCCACGCTACGACCGACGGGCCGAAGCGCGCTACAACACCGCCCGCAACTCCGGCAGCGTGCGCTTCCAGCAGTCGCCCGAGAACCGCGTCGACAGTTTCGGCTACTCCCTGGCCTCCACCTATGACGACGGCGCAGGCTCGCTCTCCGGCCAGGTCGACTATTCCTCCAACCGCTTCGACGCCACGCTCGCCCATGCCGCCTTCGGACGCGACATCAGCAATATCGCCGAGGAACAGGTGACCAGCCTGCGGATCGGTTCGTCGCTCGCCACCACCGGCGGTCGCTGGGCGATCGGCCGGACGATCAGCGACAGCTTCGCCATCGTCTATCCGCATGAAAGCCTGCGCGACGGCGATGTGATCGTCGGCGAAAGCCTGGAAGGCGGCCGCTACACGTCCCGCAGCGGCGCCTTCGGCCCGGCGCTGTCGAACGTGCTGACCTCCTATGTGAACCAGTCGGTCCGCTACGACGCCCTCAACGCGCCGCTCGGCTATGATGTCGGCGACGGCGTCCGACGCGTTCGCCCCACCTATCGGTCGGGCTATGCGATCGAGGTCGGCAGCGCCGCCTTCGTCAGCGCCCTGGGTCGCCTTCATGGCAATGGCGACAGGCCGCTGTCCCTGATTTCGGGCCGCGTTCGCAATCTCGACGACCCAACGGCCGAGCCCGAACTGTTCTTCACCAACTCCGTCGGTCGCTTCGCCGTCCAGAAGCTGGAGCCCGGGAAACGGTACAGGGTTGAGCTGTTCACCAGCCCGGCCCAGGGTTTCGAGTTCACCGTTCCCGAAGACAGCGACGGCCTTCTCGATCTCTCGACCGTCCGTATTCCGATCGAGGTCGTTCAAGAATGAGAGACAGGATCCCCATGCGCTTGCGACATTCCCTGATGAGCGGGCTCGGCGCAGTCGTCGCCGGCGTCCTTCTTGTGGCCGGTCCCGCGCGCGCGGACTGCGCGCTCTCGATCCAGCCCGCCCTCGACCAATGGCTGATCCAGCACGATCCCTTCGCGGGCGACAGCCTGCAGCGCCAGTTCGACGTGGCCGTGGTCAATCTGGGCGACACGCCCTGCGTCGGCCGGATCGGCGTCGATCTTCGCGGCGAGTCCTTCGGGCTGACCAAGCCGGGTGACGACGCCCAGATCGCCTACGCCCTGATCGACGAGCGCGGCGGCAATGACGTCACGCCCCGGACCGGCCAGAGTTCGCGACGCCTGAACGCCCAGCCGATCAGCCTCGCCGGCGGGGATCGCACCCTGGTGCGGTTCACCTTCGCGGCGGACAGCGAAGCCGGGATGGGACAGGGCGTCTATTCCCAGACCGCCTACATCTCCGTGGCCGACGAGAATGGGCTTCCGCTGGCCGAACACCCCGTCAGCCTCGCCATCAATGTGATCCCCGCGGCGGTCATGGGCCTGAAGGGCGAGTTTCAGCGGGTCAACGGCGTCGCCCGCATCGACCTGGGCGAACTCACCCCCGGTCCGAAGACGTTGGGCACCTCGCTCTTCGTCCTCAGCACCGGCGGCTACCGGGTTTCGGTCCAGTCGTTCAATCAGGGCCGTCTGCGCCAGGGCGCGACCGAGTGGTACGTCAACTACGGCCTGTCTGTGGGGGCGTCGACGATCAACCTCGCCACGGGCGGCGACATCGAGGTGGTGTCGAACCGACCGCGCGCGGACGACTATGCCCTGACGGTGAACATCGGCGACGTCAGCGGACGGCGCGCCGGTCAGTACACCGACGTCCTCACCCTGACGGTCGCGGCGCTGTAAGGCGTCGCGACGCAGGCCTCAGATCGGCTGGATCATCAGGGACAGGACCAGCGGCTCGTCGAGGTCGACCTCTTCGAACTGGTAATCCACCGTCCGGATCGTCGCCATGTTCGAGCGGCGCAGTTCCTGCTCACCCGAGCGGGACAGGGAGATGGTGCGACCGCCATAGGCCAGGCTGGCCTTTTCGTTGGCGGCCAGCGGGCGATAGCTGGCGGACACCGTGAAGCCACCCGGGCTGTTGCAGGCCTCCACGACGGACCCGGCGCGCCCCTCAGCGGCCAGAACCGTGCCCGCCGGACGGACCCAGCAGGCGACCGGAACGGTGGCGGTCAAGCGATAGGTGCTTCCCGCCTGACCGTCAGCGGCCTGCGCCGCGCCGGTGGCCAGAAGGGTTGTCGCAGCCACGCCGAAGGTCAGGGCGAGCGCGCGGATGGAACGGTTGCGGGTCATGGGACACCTCTGCATCTTGCAGCCTCAACCTAACCGCGCACGCCTTAAGGTCTGGCGATCAGACAGGCTTAGCGCATGGTGTCCGAACAGGCTGAACGGGCGTTAAGACCCTCCCGCCGCAGGATGCCGCCGCGACCGCCTCGCCCATCAACGCCTCAGGGCGACCTTGAGGGCGGCGTCGGCGAGTGGACGCATCTCGCGATACCCCTGCCCCGTCGGGTGGACGCCATCGCGGGTCAGCTCGCTCTTCAGGGCGTTCCCGTCGTCCGCCAGCACGGCGAAATAGTCCGCCAGCGCCATATCCCGCCGCGCGGCCAAGGCCCGCACCTCGGCGTTCATCGCCACCACCCGCCCGCGCGGATCCTGCACCGCGGGCGCCCAGGGCAGTCCCGTCACCGGCGTCAGCGTGCCGAGGATGACCTCGATCCCATGCGCCTGCGCCAGATCGACCATGGCGTTGATGGCGTTCAGCAGGTCCTGCGGCGTGGTCGGCCCGGTGTTGCCCGCGACATCATTGACCCCGCACATCAGGTGCACCACGCGCGGCTTCAGCGCGATGACGTCGGGGGTGAAGCGCACCAGCATCTGGGCGCTGGTCTGGCCGCTGATCCCGCGATTGACGATGCCGTCGGTGAACAGCTCCGGCTGGGCGATGCGCCACATCTCGGTGATGGAGTCGCCCATGAAGACCACGTCGGTCTTCTGTCCGGCCAGAGCCGCATTCTCCTCGCGATAATAGCCGAGATTGGCCCAGTCGGTCTGCCGCTGCAGCGCTTTCCGCCGCTCGCGTTCCGCCGCCTTCTCAGGGTCCGACAGCGCAGCCAGCAAGGCCGCGTCCATCTCGCCATCCGCCACATAGGCCGTCGCGAAGGCCAGCGCGTCCTCAGCCGGCCCGCCGTTTCCGGGCAGGCTGTCGACCATGCCGACAGGCGTGTCCTCCGCCATGCTCAGGCGCGCCCGTACAGGGTGACGACACAAGCGCCGCCCAGACCCAGATTGTGCTGCAGGGCGAAGTCCAGATCCTCGACCTGCCGCGCCCCGGCGGTCCCCCGCAGTTGCTGGGTCAGTTCGAAGCACTGGGCCAGCCCGGTCGCGCCGAGCGGATGCCCCTTGGACAGCAGGCCGCCGGACGGGTTCACCACATGATCGCCGCCATAGGTGTTGCGGCCGTCCCGGATGTAGGCCTCGGCCCCGCCCTCCCCGCACAGGCCCAGCGCCTCGTAGGAGATCAGTTCGTTGGCCGAAAAACAGTCATGCAGTTCGACCGCGCCGATGGCCTCCGGCCCGACGCCCGCCTGCTCATAGACCGACCGCGCCGCCTCGCGGGTCATCTCATAGCCGACGACGCTCATCATCGACCGGCCTGTGAAGGTCTCCGCATAGTCCGTCGTCATCGACTGACCGAGGATGGCGACCGTCGCATCCAGCCCGCGCTTCGCGGCGAAGGCCGGCGAGACCAGAACGGCGGCAGCTGCCCCGCAGGTCGGCGGACAGGCCTGATAGCGGGTCAACGGGCCGTACAGGTGCTTGGACGCCATCACCTCCTCCAGCGTGATCGGCTCACGGAACAGGGCCAGCGGATTGTTGGCGGCATGGCGGCGGGCCTTGACCGAAATCAGGCCGAACACCTCGTCCGCCGCGCCATAGCGGGCCTGATAGTCCAGCCCGGCCCCGCCGAACTGCTGGGCCACGAGCGGCGCGTTTTCGTCCTTGCCGAGGATGGCTTCCTGCGTCGTCAGGTGATGGTCGAGGGTACGCTTGCGATCGTTGAACACCGCGCCCAACGCGCCGGGCAGCATCTGTTCGAAGCCGAAGGCTAGGACGCAATCAACCGCCCCCGCCTCGATCATTTGCCGGGCCAGCCACAGGGCGGTCGAGCCGGTCGCGCAGTTGTTGTTGACGTTGACCACCGGGATGCCGGTGCAGCCGACGCGGTACAGGGCCGACTGACCCGCCGTGGAGTCCGCATAGACATAGCCGGCGTAGGCCTGCTGGATCTGCTCATAGCCTATGCCCGCATCGGTCAGGGCCAGCCGGATGGCCTGCTCGGCCATCACGTCCCAGTCGGCGCTCGCGCCGGGCTTGGCGAAGGGGATCATGCCGACGCCGGCGATCAGGGCTCGGGTCATGGGTCAGCTCCGAGGGAGAAAGGGATCAGGCCGCGTCGCGGCTGACATCCGGGGCGGTCGCGGCGAGCGCGGCAGTCACCCCGGCCAGTTGGTTGCGCAGTTCGTCGGCCTTGCGCTGAAGAGTGCGGCGAATGCTGCCCTCCCGCCGGGCCGGCGGCTCGCCCAGCACGTCGCGAATGGTCTCCAGCGGCACATCACAGCGACGCAGCAGGGCGATGGTCGCCGCCTGATCGCACTGCTCCGGCGTGAACAGCCTCACCCCGTGCGCGGCCCGATGCGGCCGGATCAGCCCCATCTCCTCATAGTGGCGCAGGGCCCGCGGCGTGACCCCGGTCATGGCCGAGAGCCGCGAGATGCTGACAACCGCATGCAGGCCCGGGGCGGCCATGCTCAGACCGCCTCGACCGGGGTCGCTTCCGGCAGGGTTTCGGCCACCGGGCGCGGCGCGTTTCGCATCGCGAACCAGTAGGCGATCAGGGAGATAATCCCGGTGATCACACCCAGCCAGGTCAGGATCAAACCCAGAGCGTTGGGGCCGTCCATATAGCCGGTCATCATCACGATGATCGCCGCCGTGATGGGCCCGCCGACGATGGTCGCGACCAGCTTCAGCCCGGCCAGACTGATCGCCCGCTCCTCATTGGGGATCAGCACGGCGATGGCCGCCGAGTTCACCAGATTGACGATGGTGCCGCCGACCAGCAGCACGAACAGAACCAGACCGAAGCCCATCAGGGTCGGCATGATCGGATAGGCGCTGGCGGGAATGCTGATCGCGGTGGCGATGACCGCCGGGATCAGGATGCCGCCGCGCATCTTCAGCTTCTGCCCCGCGTCGGCGCTGAAGCCGCCGATCAGCGAACCGACGATGCCCGACACAAGGATCACCAGCCCAACCCAGCCGGTCTGGGCGGGCGTCTGGCCATACTGGCGCACCAGAACCGAACCGATCCACAGGGCTGCCGCGCCTTCGGCCAGCCCGCCGGCGAAATTGCCGATCAGAAGCGGGCCGAGGAATTTCCGGCGCTTCCAGAACGCCCGCACCGTCGGTCCGATGGCGACGCTGGTCTGTTCGACCTCATAGCGTTTCGGTTCGCGGATCAGGAACAGGGGCAGGACCAGCACCGCCGCGCCGATGCCGACGATCAGGTGGGTGGCGCGCCAGGCGGCCATGCCGGGGAACAGCGTCAGCGGATTGGCTTCGAAATAGCCGTACAGGCCGGCGCCGACGAAATAGGCCGCGGCCGCACCCGCCCAGGCCCCCATGGACACCAGCACCATCACCCGTCCCCGTTTCTCGGGCAGGCAGACGTCCGCCAGGATCGAGACCAGCACCGGGAAGGCCGTGCCGGCGCCGACGCCCGCGATGAACCGGGCGATGAACAGGCCGTAGAAGTCCTGCACGAAGGCCGTTCCGACCGTGCCGACCGCCCAGCAGGATGCGAGGATGACCAGCAGGTGCGTCCGGGTCCGATGATCCACCATCCAGGCGATGGGCAGGGCCAGAATGGCGACCGGAATGGCCGTGGCCGTGCCGACGATCATCGCCAGCTGCATGTCGCTGAGGCTCAACTCCAGCTTGGCCGCCTCCTGGATCGGGGCCAGCAGCCCCCCGACGGTCAGGGCCGAGAACAGGGTCAGGGTCAGCAGCCAGACCACGCTCCACTTCGTCTTGCGGAAGGCGCCCTCCGGCGGCGGCGCGGCGGCCGCGGCGTCCACAGTGGTCATCGTCGTTTCCTCGGAATGCGGGCCTTCAGGCCCGTCTGTCGTTCGTGGCAGTCAGAGCTCGGGCCGGGTCAGGGCCGTGTAGGTGAAAGTGCGGGCCTTGGCCCGGAACTCGCCGGAGATCGGATCGGCGAAGCGCTGGATCAGGCCGACGAAGACCAGATCGTTCTCCGGATCGATCCAGAACCACGTCCCGCCCATGCCGCCCCAGGCCAGGGTGCCACGCCCCTCGGTCGAGCCCAGACGGCGCGGGTCCTTCATGACCGAGAAGCCGAGGCCGAAGCCGAAGGCGGGATTGAACGGCAGCAGACGCAGCGGATTGGTCGTCGCCAGCACCGCATCCGGGATGACATTGGTGGCCATCAGCTCGACCGTGACCGGCGCCAGGATCCGCACGCCATCCAGCTCGCCCTTGTTGAGGATCATCTGGGCGAAGCGGGCGTAGTCGCTCAGCGTCGAGACCAGTCCCCCGCCACCGTCCTCGAACTCGGGCGGTCCGGTGAACGGATTGATCGGCGCGCCGAGAACCTCGGACACCTCCTTGAGACCGCCCTGACCGTCGTCCTGATAGAAGGTGACCAGACGGTCAACGTTGTGGTCCTGCGTCTGGAAGGCCGTATCCACCATGCCCAGCGGGGCGAAGATCCGCTGCTGGATGAAGTCGCCGAAGGACTGGCCCGAAATGCGGCTGACCAGCACGCCGAGGATGCCCGAGGCGACGGAGTAGAACCACTCCGTGCCCGGCTGGAACATCAGGGGCTGGGCCGCGATGCTGTCGATGAAGGCCTGATCGCCTTCGGGACGGGCGATCCGGTTCTCCAGATAGGCCTTCTCCAGCGGATGGAAGTCCGGGAACAGGCCATAGGCGAAGCCGGCGGTGTGGCTCATCACCTCGCGCATCGTCGGCGGGCGCCGGGCGTCCTCCACGATCATCTTCCCGTCGGGACCGACCCCGGCGAAGACCTTCAGATCGGCGAACTCCGGGATGAATTTGCTGATCGGGTCGTCGAGGATCCAGTGGCCCTCCTCGAACAGGATCATCATCGCCGTCGCGGCGATCGGCTTGGTCATCGAATAGATGCGGAAGACCGCGTCATGGCTCAGCGGCGTCTCGCCGCCAAGCTGGGCCGAACCGTGGGTCCGATGCGAGACGACCTTGCCGTGGCGCAGGATCAGGGTGGCGACGCCCGCCACCCGACCGGTCCCGACCATGTCGGACATATAGTCGTCCAGACGGGCCAGACGGCTGCTGTCGAAGCCCAGATCCTCGGGACGGTGGGCGACGGGAAAGCCGGCGAATTTACTCATCGGCGGCGGCCTTTCGTTCGTTTGCGCGCTGCTGGCAGATGGCCACGAAGCCGCCGGCCATGAACCGGGCCATCCGCGCCTTGATGGCCTCGAAATCCTCGGACTGGCAGAGGCCGCCGGACAGGTGATCGATCCGTCCCGTCCGCGCCAGGCTCAGGGTCAGGGCCCCGGTGACGAAGTGGTAGCCCCAGAAGATGTCTTCCTCGGCCGCGTCCGGCATCGCCTTCTTCAGCAGGTCGATCAGTTGCAGCACGACCGGGTCGAAATTGGCCCACATCAGCTCGGCGCCCCAGACCGGGGTGTTGTTCAGCTGGCCGCCCAGCGCGCCATAGTTCCGCCAGCCCTCGCCGCCCTCAATGTAGAGGTCCAGATCGGTGTCGAGGAAGGCGCGCAGCGCGCCCTCAACCGTCGGATGGTCGCCGGTCTCCGCGGCATAGCGTTTCATCGCCTCGACACGACGCCCGATGGTGATCGGCGCCCGGCGCTTCACGACCTGTTCGAACAGGTCCTGCTTGTCCTTGAAATAGTAGTGCATCAGCGAGGTGTGCACCCCGATCTTCTGCGCCACGTCCTTCAGGGTCACGCCGTACATGCCGTGCTTGGAGAACAGGTCCTCGGCCGCATCGAGCATCTGTTCCAGGCTCTCGGCGCGCTGTTCCGCCTTGGAGCGGCCCTTCGGCTTCGCGCCGGTCTCGGCCTTCGTCTTTGCCGGCGCGGTCTTGCGACGCGGCGTGGCGGGTTTGGCGGTCACGGCGGGCTCCTGCGGAATCACTTCCGCAGAGGATCGACCCGCCGCGAGAGAACGGGAAGCCGTCATCCGCCCTGCCCGAACAACGCCCGCAGACGCACCTTGTCGATCTTGCCGGTCGCCGCCTGCGGCATGGCCTCGACCCGCTCAACCTGATCCGGCAGCCACCAGTCGGGCACCCGGCCCTTCAGGGCGGCGCGGAAGGCGGCGTCCTCGATCTCGCGGCGCAGCTCCACCACCAGCACCGGGCGCTCGCCCCATTTGGGATCGGGACGCGCGATGACGGCGGCCAGGGCCACCCCTTCCATCGCGCCGACGATGCTCTCGATCTCACCCGGATTGATCCACTCCCCGCCCGACTTGATCAGATCCTTGGAGCGGCCGGTGATGGTCAGGGCGCCGGTCTCGTCGATGATCGCCAGATCGCCCGTGTCGAACCAGCCGTCGGCGTCCGGCGCCGGGGTGGCAGCGCCCAGATAGCGGTTCACGACGCTGGCGCCCTTGACCTTCAGATGGCCGGTCACGCCGCGTTGTTCAGGCAGGGCCACCCCGTCCGCGTCGGTCAGCAGCATGTCCAGACCGATGGAGGTCCGGCCCGAGGCCCGCGCCGGCTCGCCCGGCGAGGACAGGGTGCCCGTGGGCGACAGCTCGGTCATGCCCCAGCTGGTCTGGATGCGAACGCCGAGCCCCTGCTCAAGCCGGTTCATCAACGCCTCCGGACAGCCCGAGCCGCCCAGCACGATACGCTCCAGCGACGGTACGCCCTCGCCGCTGGCCTCGACATGATCGACCAGTCCCAGCCAGACGGTCGGCACGCCGGCGGTCACCGTCACCCCCTCGTCGCGGATCAGGCGAGCCAGCCGGGCGCCGTCGGTCACCCGACCGGGCAGCACCAGCTTGGCGCCCACCGCCGGCGCCGAGAAGGGGAAACCCCAGGCGTTGGCGTGGAACATCGGCACCGCCACCAGCACGGCGTCCCGCCGCGTCAGGCCCAGCGAGTCCGCCAGCAGCGAACGCAGGGTCACCAGATAGTTGGAGCGGTGGGTGTAGATCACGCCCTTCGGCGCGCCGGTCGTACCGGAGGTGAAACACAGCCCCGCCGGCGACTGTTCGTCGAAACCGCCCCACTGCGCCGGCTCACCGGCTTCGATCAGCGCCTCGATGTGAAGCGTACCGCTCCCGGCCTCAGGCGTTTCATCAAGCGCGATGAGGCGCAGGCCGGGCCGCAGGGCGACGATCTCTCCGGCCAGCGTCGCCAGTCCGGCGCCATAGGCCAGCAGGGTGGCGCCGGACTGCTCCAGCATGGAGGCCAACTGGACCGCCGTCAGGCGAGGGTTCAGCGTATGGCAGACGATGCCGACGCCCATGGCGCCGTACCAGATCTCCATATGCGGACGGGTGTTCCAGGCGAGGGTCGCGACGACGTCGCCCAGCCCGGGTCCGAGGTCCCGCAACGCGCCTGACAAACGCTGGCTTCGCTGCAGGACCTCGCCATAGCCCATGCGGCTGACCTCGCCATCGATATCGCAGGAGACGACCTCGACGTCGGAATGCCAGCGGGCCGCATGGACCAGGAACTTGTCGATGGTCAGGCCCCAGGCCTGCATGCCGTCCATCATCGACAGCGCCGGACTTGCCGGGACCGGGGTCGCCCGGTCGGTCGCAGTGTCGAAACTCGGCTGAACGGTCATCGGAAGAAAAGCACTCGGAAAGAAAAGGGCGGGGCGGGCCGGAGCCCGCCCCGAGGCGGATCAGAAGGTCCGGGTCAGGCGCACGCCGTACTGACGCGGCGGGCCTGCGTAGCGTTGGCCCGATTTCACGGCGCCGATGTACTCTTCGTCGGTCAGGTTGGTGCCATAGGCTTGGGCCATCCAGCCCGTGCCGCTGTCCCAGGTCAGCTGGGCGTTGACGATGCTGCGGGCGGCCAGATGGTCTCCGCGGGCTTCGTTGGCGAAGATCGTCCCCCAGGTGTCCGAGATGTGGCTGAAGTCCACTCGCGGCGTCAGGGTGCCGCCGCCGACGGCGAAGTCGTATTCGACCCCGGCGCTGAGCGTCATCTCCGGCGCATAGGTCTGCGCGTTGCCGCCGACGTTGATGCAGGTCGGACCCGCCGGACCCGACTGGCCGTTGCAACCGCCGGCCATGGCGCCGCGCGGATCGATGGCGAAGAAGTCGCCCAGTTCCGATTTCGACAGCGAGGCCCCGAAATCGAACCCGAGGGCGCCGAACCGTCCCTGGGCCGAGGCTTCAAGGCCGTAGAGGTAGGTGTCGCCCGCCACGTTCGAGATGGTGGTGATGGTCGGCACGACCGGGTCGCCAACGATGACCTGGAAATTCTTGTAGATGTTGTAGTAGGCGCCCAGCTGGGTGCGGACGCGGCCGTCGAGCATCGTCGACTTCCAGCCCAGCTCGATGTCGGTGACTTCCTCACCCTCGAACGCTCCGGGAGGCGCGCCGAGGATGTTCGGCCCGTTCAGGCCGCCGGCCTTGTAGCCCGTCGCCACGAAACCATACAGGAAGTTGTCGTCGTCCAGCGTCCAGTTCAGGGCGACCTTGCCGGTGATCTTGTCTTCCTCGACCCGGTCATTCTGGGTGATCGACAGGCCCGCCTCGGGGATGGCGCTGATGGCGTCGTTCTCCACCGTCGAGCGCGAATAGCGGGCGCCCACCTGCAGTTCCAGCGAGTCGGTCAGGTCATAGCTGATCTGACCGAAGGCGGCGGCGGTGGTCTTGGGGTTTTCGCCCTGCAGCGTGATGTGGATCAGCAGCGGAAGGGTCGGCGACAGATACTGGCTGGTGCTGAACTGGCCCGGCGGGAAGGTGATCAGGTCGTCCTGGTAGTAGGCGCCGAGGATCCAGCGGAGCCGGCCGGTGTCCGGCGAGATCAGGTTGAACTCCTGCGACCACAGACGCTGGTCCGCCTTGATCCGCGATTCAAACGGCAGGGTCGTCGTGCCGTCCAGATCGGCTCGCACAGCCGTGGTGCCGTTCTGGTAGCCGGTCACCGAGCGCAGGG
>JAVHYH010000204.1 GCA_031119155.1 Brevundimonas sp. | reverse complement strand
GTCGATGACCACCCCGACCTCGCCCATGCGCGGCGGGAAGGGGCCGACGCGGGTCACCTGAATGGAGATGATCTCATCGTCCTGGATGGCGCGCTTGACGGTGTCGACCGCCGGATTGAAGCGTTCGACCTGGCCGACCATCAGCACCCGGTCGTTGGTCCTGGCGGCGTCGATCATCCGCTGGGCGTCGGCGACGGTGGCGGCGATGGGCTTCTCGACCAGGACGTGGACGCCCTTCTCGAGCAGGGCCACCGACAGGTCGGCGTGGAAGCGGTTCGGCGTGGCGACGACGGCGGCGTCCAGCCCGGCGGCGACGAAGTCCTCGGCCGAGGTGAAGGCGGCGGCGTCATACAGGCCGGCCACGCCCTCGGCGGTGGCGGCGTCCGGGTCGAACACCGCCGACAGGTCGAAGTCGCGGATGTCCGACAGGACGCGGGCGTGGTTGCGGCCCATGACGCCGACGCCGGCGACGCCGACCTTGAGCGGAGTGGTCTGGACGGTCATGCGGATCAGCCCTTGAACGATGCGACGGCGGCGATGATGCGGTCCTGGGTGGCCTCGTCCAGATCGGCGTGCATCGGCAGGCTGAACACCCGGTCCTTCAGCCGCTCGGTGACCGGCAGGCCGCCCTCGCCGCGCGGGAAATGCTTGTAGGCCGGCTGCAGGTGCAGGGGGACCGGATAGTAGACGGCGGTGGGCACGCCCTGTTCCTTCAGGTGGGCGATCATGGCGTCGCGATCATCGTGCTCGACCGTGTACTGGGCCCAGTTGGAGATGTTGCCCGCGGGCACGTCCGGCACGGCGGCGAGGTGGGGGCGCAGGCCGTCGTTGTAGCGGGCGGCGATGCGATTGCGCCACTCGATCTCCTCGGCGAAGACCTTCAGCTTCTCGATCAGGACGGCGGCCTGGATGGTGTCCAGACGGCTGTTCATGCCGATGCGCATGGCCAGGTATTTGGGGTCGTGGTCGAAGGCGGCGGCCGCGCCGGACTCCAGATCCTTGGCCACCACCTTGCCGTGGACACGGTAGGAATCGATCTCCTGCGCCAGGTCGTCGTCATTGGTCAGGATTGCGCCGCCGTCGCCGTAGCAGCCCAGCGGCTTGGCGGGGAAGAAGCTGGTGGTGGTGACGTCGGCCCACTTCAGCGGGTGCTCGCCGTTGACGGTGCAGCCGAAGCCCTGGGCCGAGTCCGAGATCAGCTTCAGGCCGTGGGCGTCGCAGATGGCCTTGATCGCCGGATAGTCCGCCGGCTGGCCGAACAGGTCGACGGCGATGACCACGCGTGGGGTCAGGCGACCCTCGGCCTTGATCCCCTCGATGGCGCGCTCCAGTGCGGCGGGGTCCATGTTGTAGGTGACCGGATCGACATCGACGAAGACCGGCTCGGCATTGGTCCAGGGCACGATTTCGGCGGTGGCGGTGAAGGTGAAGCTGGGCACGAAGACCGCATCGCCGGCGCCCACGCCCCAGGCCATCAGCGGAAGGACCAGGGCATCCGTGCCGTTGGCGCAGCCGAGGGCGTGCTTCGCCTGACCGAAGGCGGCCAGATCGGCCTCGAACTGGCGGACCTGCGGGCCCATGACCCAGGCGCCGCCGACGACGGCTTCCTGAACGGCGGCCTCGATCTTGCCGGCCAGACGCAGGCGCTGGGCCTGCAGGTCGATGAAGGGAATGCTCATGCTTGGTCTCCGGTCGCGGTCGCGCGGGCGGGGTGGCGCGAACGGAACGCGCCGGTGAGGTTGGCCGCTCCCTAACAAATCCCGGGCGGTCGCGCCAAATCGCTTGGGGTCACTTCGGGTGAGGGATTGCAACGAACGGTTCGGGCGCCTATCCCAAGGCCCATGTCGACCAGCCATCCCGCTGTGTTCCTCGATCGTGACGGCGTTCTGATCGAGGACACCGGCTATCCGCATCTGGAATCGGAGCTGCGCATGATGCCCGGCGCCGCCGAGGCTGTGCGGCGTCTGAACCGGCTCGGCTATCTGTGCGTGATCGTGACCAACCAGTCGGGCGTGGCGCGGGGCCTGTTCACCGAAGACCAGATGCACGCCTTCAATGACGTGATCGTGCGTCGGCTGGCCGTCGGCGGCGGGCGGATCGGGGCGGTCTATGCCTGTCCCTATCACTCCGAGGGCCGGGTCGAGGCCTATATCCATCCGGACCATCCGGACCGGAAACCCAATCCTGGCATGATCCTGCGAGCCATCGCCGATCACGATATCGATCCGGCGAAGAGCTTCATGATCGGCGACCAGCCCAGCGACATGGAGGCCGCGAAACGCGCGGGCATTCCCGGCTTCCGCTTCGAGGGCGGAAACCTGGACGACTTCATTCGCGAACTTCTCGGCCACTGAGACGCTTCTGAATTGATCGTCAGGCTTCGTCCGGTGGGATTTCCCGTCCGGATGAAATACCCTTCCTTCCATGACCGGAGACCGCATGACCCAGCCCTTCGTGGATCGCCGTTGGACCACCGCGGACGGCCTGAGCCTGTATGCGCGGGACTATGCTCCGGCGGGCGGTCCGGCGAAGCTGCCGGTCATCTGCATCCATGGCCTGACCCGCAACTCCAAGGATTTCGAAGTCATCGCCCCCCTGATCGCCCAGAGCGGCCGCCGGGTGCTGGCCATCGACGTGCGCGGGCGCGGCCTGTCGGACGTGGCGCGCGATCCAATGACCTACCAGCCCGCCACCTATGCCCAGGACGTGCTGGCCCTGCTGGCCCAGACGGGGATCGAGCGGGCGATCTTCGTCGGAACCTCGATGGGCGGGCTGATCACCATGGCGCTGGCCGCCATCCGCTCGAAGGTGATCGCCGGGGCCATCATCAATGACGTGGGGCCGGAAGTGGCGCGGGAAGGTCTGGCCCGCATCGCCGCCTACTCCGGCCAGCCGGTGGACACTCCGACCTGGGCCGAGGCCGCGGCCTATGCGAAGTCGATCAACGCCGTCGCCTTCCCCCACTATACCGACGCCGACTGGGACGCCTTCGCCGCCCGCATCTTCCGCGAGGGGACCGAGGGCGCGCCGGTGCTGAACTATGATCCGGACATCGCCGTGCCGATCAAGGCGGCGGGCGCCAAGGCGCTGGTCCCGAACCTGTGGCCGATGTTCGGGCGTCTGACACGCGGACGTCCTGTGCTGCTGGTGCGGGGCGAAACCTCGGACCTGCTCAGCGAGGCCATCGCCGCCAAGATGCGCAAGCGCGCGCCCAAGATGGATTTCGTCGAGGTGCCCGGCGTCGGTCACGCGCCGATGCTGGACGAACCGGCGGCGCGCGGCGCGATCTTCCCGTTCCTGAATGAGCTGCCGTGAAGTGAGGCAATAGGCAGGTAGGCAGTAGGCAATAGGGAGACTGCTCCCGTCGCCGACAGTCTGCGATCCTACTGCCTACTGCCTACTGCCTACTGCCTCAGCCCGGCACATTCGTCTCCAACTCATCGATCCAGACCTTGGCCGTCGCGTCGGACGGCGCGCGCCAGTCGCCGCGGGGGCTGAGCGAGCCGCCCGTGACGACCTTGGGTCCGTTCGGCACGGCCGAGCGCTTGAACTGGCTGGTCTGGAAGAAGCGGTGCAGGAATTTGCGCAGCCAGCTCTTGATGGTCGGCAGGTCGTATTCGACCTTCTCATCCTCCGGCGTGCCCTCGGGCCAGTGCCCGGTGGAGGCGTCCTTCCAAGCCTGATGCGCCAGATAGGCGACCTTGGACGGGCTCAGGCCGAAGCGGGTGATGTAGAACAGGAAGAAGTCGTTCAGGGCGTAGGGGCCGACCGTGGCCTCGGTCGACTGGATCTGGCCGTCCTTGGCCGGGACCAGTTCGGGCGAGATTTCGGTGTCGAGGATGGCGTGCAGGATGCGGGCGGTGTCGCCCTCATGCTGCTTCGCCGCGACCCAGCGGATCAGGTGCCGGATCAGAGTCTTCGCCACGCCGCCGTTGACGTTGTAGTGGCTCATATGGTCGCCGACGCCATAGGTGGCCCAGCCCAGCGCCAGCTCCGACAGGTCGCCGGTGCCCAGCACCATCCCGCCGTTCTGGTTGGCGAGGCGGAACAGATAGTCGGTGCGCAGGCCGGCCTGCACATTCTCGAAGGTGATGTCGTGGACCGGCTCACCCTTGGCGAACGGGTGGCCGATGTCGGCCAGCATCCGCTCGGCGGCGGGGCGGATGTCGATCTCGTCGCCGGTTACGCCCAGCGCCTTCATCAGCGCCCAGGCGTTCGACTTGGTGCCTTCCGAGGTGGCGAAGCCGGGCATGGTGAAGGCGAGAATGCCGGTGCGCGGCAGGCCCAGCCGGTCGAAGGCGCGGCAGGCGACCAGCAGGGCCTGGGTCGAGTCCAGACCGCCCGACACGCCGATCACCAGCGTCTTAGAGCCGGTCGCCTTCAGGCGCCGCATCAGCCCCTGAACCTGGATGTTGAAGGCCTCGTAGCAGTCCTGATCCAGCCGGGCGGGATCGTCCGGCACGAAGGGGAAGCGGTCGAGGGGGCGGAGTAGAGGACCGGCTTGCGGGCCGGTCGGCGCGTCGGCGGCGTCGATCAATAGGGGGTAAAGGCGGTCACTTTCCGGCGTCCGCTCGCGTTCCAGCCGGGCGCAGTCGGCGAAGGTGCCGGTGCGCAGCCGCTCCAGCCCGATCCGCTCGACATCGATGTCGGCGACGGTCAGGTGGGCCTCGGTCGCGAAGCGCGGTCCCTGCGCCAGCCGGGTGCCGAGCTCATGAATGGTCGCCTGTCCGTCCCACGCCAGATCGGTGGTGCTTTCGCCCCAGCCAGAGGCGGTGAAGACATAGGCAGAGGCGGTCCTGGCCGAATGGCTGGCTGACAGCAGGTCACGCTCGTCGGCCTTGCCGATCACGATGTTGGAGGCTGACAGGTTCAGCAGGATGCGGGCCCCGGCCAGCGCCGCGCGCGTTGAGGGGGGCAGGGGCGCCCAGTAGTCCTCGCAAATCTCGACGGCGAAGGTGAAGCCGGGTCGGCCCTCGACCTCAAACACCCTGTTGGCCGCCAGAATCGCGTAGTGACCGCCGATCTGCACTGAGCCGCTGATGCCCGCCCCGGAGGCGAACCAGCGCTTCTCATAGTATTCGCGGTAGTTAGGCAGGAAGGTCTTCGGAACGGCGACCCTCAGCAGCCCACCCGCCAGCACGAGGGCGCAGTTGTACAGGGCGTCGCCATGCCGGATCGGGGCGCCGACAACGGCGATGACCCCCGCCAGCTGCGCCGCGGCGGCCAAGGGGGCGATACAGCTCTCGACCTGAGCCAGCAGGGCGTCCTGCATCAGCAGGTCGTCGATGGCGTAGCCGGTCAGGCTGAGCTCGGGGAAAACGATCAGGTCCACACCCTGCGCGCCCGCCTGCTCGATCAGGGCGACGTGCTCCAGCAGGTTGGCGGCGGGGTCGGCGGTATGCACGACGGGCGTCGCGGCGGCGACGCGCACGAAGCCCTGGTTGCGGGGGGCGTGGAACGGTTCGGTCCGGGACAAGGCGCGATCCTTCAGGGGTCTTTTGCTCATATAGAGCCAAAGGGAGGCTGCGGCTACGTTAGCCCGTGACCTGACGAACGCCGACCGCTAAACGGTGAGCATGACCGATACGCCGAAAAAAGGCTGGTTCTCCCGCCTGACCGAAGGCCTGAGCCGCTCGTCGAAGCAGATGACCGAACAGGTCGTCGCCACCTTCGTGAAGG
>JAVHYH010000203.1 GCA_031119155.1 Brevundimonas sp. | reverse complement strand
GTCTCCAGCACCTTCAGCCCGGCGAACAGGGGGACGGACGGATAATAGGCGCCGTCCGGGTCGACCGTGTCCGGCACCTCGTGATGACCGTGGGCCTTCCAGACCTCGAAGTCGTCGGCGCCATGGCCGGGCGCGGTGTGGACGAAGCCGGTGCCGGCGTCGTCGGTGACGTGGTCGCCGGCCAGCAGGGGCACGGAGAAGCCGTAGCCGCTGTCCAGCGCGGCCAGCGGGTGCGCGCACTCCAGGCCCGAGGGATTGATGTCATAGACGCGAGTCCAGGCGGCGATCTTCGCAGCCTTGAACACGTCCTCGGCCAGCTTGTCGGCGACGATCAGGCGGTCGCCCGGCTTGGCCCAGGGGGCGAACTCCAGCCCCCCTTCCATGGCCGTGACCTCATAGAGGCCATAGGCGATCTCGGGGCCGTAGCTGATGGCGCGGTTGGCCGGGATGGTCCACGGGGTCGTGGTCCAGATGACGATCGACGGCGTGTTGGCGCGGAAGCTCAGCAGGTCGTCCTCGTGATCGTCCGAGGCGCCGGTGACCGGGAATTTCACCCAGATCGTGGGCGAGACGTGGTCGTGATACTCGATCTCGGCGTCAGCCAGCGCGGTACGCTCGACCGGCGACCACATGACGGGCTTGGAGCCGCGATACAGCTGGCCCGAGTTCTTGAACTTGTGGAACTCGGCGACGATGGCCGCCTCGGACGCGAAGTCCATGGTGGCGTAGCGGTTGGCGAAGTCGCCGGTGATGCCCAGGCGTTTGAATTGGTCGCGCTGCAGGTCGATGTATTTGCCGGCGTACTCGCGGCAGGCGGCGCGGAACTCGTCCTTGGAAACCTCGTCCTTGCGGCGGCCCTTGGCGCGGAACTGCTCCTCGATCTTCCACTCGATCGGCAGGCCATGGCAGTCCCAGCCGGGGACGTAGTCGACGTCGTAGCCGAGCAGGAAGCGGCTGCGGACCACGAAGTCCTTCAGCGTCTTGTTCAGGGCGTGGCCGATGTGGATGTCGCCGTTGGCGTAGGGCGGGCCGTCGTGCAGGACGTAGAGGGGCGCGCCCTCGGACTGCCGCTGCTTGCGCAGGGCGCCGTACAGGTCGCCCCACTGTTCGAGGATCAGCGGCTCCTTCTGCGGCAGGCCGCCACGCATCGGGAAGGGCGTCTCCGGCAGGAAGACGGTGTCGCGGTAGTCGCGGCCGGTGGGGGTATTGTCGGCGTCAGCCATGAAGTCGGTCTCGTCGTGTCGATCGTTCGCGTGGTTTCGATGGAATGTCCCGACGTGCGCGGGGCCGGCGGCCCTGCAGCGCTACGCCGGGCGGCTAATCGAAATCGGGAGACGGACGCGAACGGTCATGGTGCAGGCGGTCTAGCAGGGGCTTGATCGGCGCGCCAGCCGAAGCCTTGCCAAGACTCCTGCGCGAGCCGATATTCGATCCATGACCGACGTCACGATCCAGCGCGCCGCCAGCGGCAAGCGAGCCGGCCGGAAGCCCAAGGGCGTCACGCTTCAGCGCGTCACCGCGGCGGACGGGCAGAAGGTCACGGTCCGGGCCGTTGATGCCCACAGCCCGACCTTTGGCGAGGACTTCCTGTACGTCTTCACCAAGAACGTCGAGGCGGCGCGGCAGGAGAACAAGCGCCTGTTCGGGTCGGCCGATGGCGTCAAGAAGCCCGACTAGGGCCCCGACGCTCTGGATCATCGCCGGACCCAACGGGTCGGGAAAGAGCAGCGCCTACGGCATGGCCGCGGTGAACGAGCCCAGCGGCTCGATCTGGATCATCAACCCGGACGAACTGGCCCGCCGCATCGCGGAGGATGAGCGGCTGGAGCTGCTTCCGGCCAATCTGGCGGCGGTGCAGCGGATCGAGGCCTGGCTGTCCACCTCGATCGACGCCTATCAGACCATCGGCGTGGAGACGGTGCTGTCGACGCCGAAGTATCGCCGGCTGGTCGAGCAGGCCAAGGCGCGGGGCTTCTCGGTCAAGCTGATCTATGTGTTCCTCGAGAGCGCCGACCTGAATATCGAGCGGGTCGCGACGCGGGTGCGCAAGGGCGGCCACGCGGTGCCGGAGGACAAGATCGTCAGCCGCAGGCTGCGGTCGTTCGGGCAGTTCGGCTGGTTCTTCGAGCAGGCCGACACGGTGGATGTCTACGACAACTCCGGGGCGACGCCGCAACTGGTGCTGAGCAAGAGGTCGGACGAGGTGGTGATCTACGGCGACTTGCCGGACGAGATGCTGGCGTCGCTGGAGCCGGTGATGCCGGGGCTGAGGGCGCTTTACGACGCCGATTGAGCCAGAGCCGCGCGGGCGTCGGCGGCGTCGCGGTCGATCTGGACCTTGAGGGCGTCGAGGCCGTCGAACTTGAGCTCGCCGCGCAGGAAGGCGACCAGTTCGGTCTCGACTGTCTGGCCGTAGAGCTCTTCGTTGAAGTCGAAGAGCCAGACCTCGAGCAGCGGATCCTCGGTCGGATACATCGGGCGGACGCCGAGGTTGGCGACGCCGTTGATGACCCGGCCGTCCGGCAGGCGGGTGCGGGTCGCATAGACGCCGTAGGCCGGACGCATGTAGCCGCCGAGGCTGACGTTGGCGGTCGGCACGCCGATGGTGCGGCCGCGCTTGTCGCCATGGATGACCTCGCCGGCGACGGCGAAGGGGCGGCCCAGGATGGCGGCGGCGCGGGCCATGTCCCCGGCCTTCAGCGCCTCGCGAACGGCGGAGGAGGACAGCTTCAGCCCGTCGGCGTCATCCAGCCGTTCGGCGACCGAGACGGTGAAGCCGGCGGTCTCGCCGTAGCGACGCAGGGCCTCGGGCGAGCCGGTGCGGCCCTTGCCGAAGGTGAAGTCGAAGCCGACGGCGGCATGCCGGATGCCAAGGCCTTCACCGAGGACGTTCCGGGCGAACTGCTCGTCCGACATGGCCGCCATCTCGCCGTCGAAGGGCAGGAGGTAGAGGCGGTCGACGCCCAGAGGCTCCAGCGCGCGGGCCATCTGGTTCGGGGTCATGAGGCGGAAGGGGGCGGCGTCGGGCTGGAACCAGCGGCGCGGGTGCGGGTCGAAGCTGACCACGGCGAGCGGCACGCCGAGCCGGGCGGCGGCCTCGCGGGCCAGGGCGATGACCGCCTGATGTCCGCGATGGACGCCGTCGAAGGCGCCGATAGCGACGGCCGCGCCCCGCTGGTCGGCGGGCAGGTCGCGCCAGCCGCGAACGACCTGGATCACCGGGCCGACGGCTTGCGGCGGCGCGGGACGCGCACGGTGGCGATGCCGTCCATGATCAGCTTGCCGTCCACGAAGCCTTCGCAGTTCAGCTCGACACGGGCGCTTTCCTGATCGACCGAGATCACGCTGATGCGGATGGTGACCACGTCGTCGATGCGGACCGGCAGGTGGAACTGCAACTGCTGCGAGACATAGATCGAGCCGGCGCCCGGCAGGACCGTGCCGACCACGGCGGAGCCGAAGGAGGCCGAGAGCAGGCCGTGGGCGATCCGCCCGCGATAGGCGGTCCTGGAGGCGAAGGCCTCGTCCAGATGCACCGGATTGAAGTCGTCCGACGCCTCGGCGAACAGGCGAATCCGGTCCTCCGTGGCCGTGATGATTTTCTCGGCGGCCATGCCGACGCGGAGTTCCTCGAGGATGTAGCCGCCCGAGGGATGTTTCTGAACCAGATCAACCATGGGGGGGTGTTAGCGCCCGTGCGTCAGAATGACCATCCTCACCATGCCAGATCGAGCATGGCGTAGCGTGCATATGTGGTTTCAGCCTTCAGCAGATCGGCGGCGCGGGCCGGGTCGAGGCGGCCGTCGGCGCCGCGCGCCTTGTCGCCGTGGATGCCCTGGGCGATGAACAGGCAGTCCAGCGCCTGCTTGTCGGCGCCGAGCACGTCGGTGACCACGCCGTCGCCGATGCACAGGACGCGCGCGCGGTTGACGGGGCCGCCCAGCAGGTCGGCGGCGTCCTTCATCGCCAGATCATAGATAGGGCCGAAGGGCTTGCCCGCCATCGTCACCCGTCCGCCGAGGGTCTCGTACAGATCGGCCAGCGATCCGGCGCAGTAGATCAGCCGGTCGCCGCGCTGGGCCACCCGGTCCGGGTTGGCGCAGATCATCTCCAACCCCCGTTCGGCGGCCTCGGTCAGGCGTTCGCGGTAGTCCTCGGGCGTTTCGACCTCGTCGTCATAGGGGCCGGTGACCGAGAGGAAGGCGGCGTCGGCGGCGCCCGAGGCGGTGGTCAGGCCGAGGCCCTCGTACAGGGGGGCGTCGCGCTCGGGGCCGATCAGCCAGGCCGGGCCGGGGGCGCGTCTGGCCAGTTCGGCGCGGGTGGCGTCGCCGGAGGTGACAACCGTTTTCCAGCTGTCTCGCAGCACCCCCAGCCCGTCCATCTGGGCGATGACGCCGGCGCTGGTGCGGGGCGAGTTGGAGATCAGGATGACGTGCCCGCCCTGCTGGTTGAACCGCGTCAGGGCCTCGCAGGCCTCGGGCCAGCTCTCGCGGCCGTTATGGATCACGCCCCAGACGTCGCAGAGCAGGATGTCATAGTCCCCGGCGATGGCGCCGAGACCGGTGAGGGCGTGGGGGAGGGTCATGCAGCGGAGATAGCGGTTCGCATGGGCGGGGTGAAGGGCAGGGCCGCTGACCCTGCCATCTCAAAAATGCCGAAACCCTGTCTTCCCGATACTCCCGACACATCTGCGGAAGGGCGCCCGGAAAAAAAGCGAGTGCACTTTTGTGCACTTTTCCCCGGGGGCGGGATGCGGTGTTCGATTGTCAAAGACCCTGAAGCGGCAGCCTAGCAGGGTGATGCGTCGAAATTGGTCGTACGGGGCGGCGGCTCACCTCTCCATCGCCCGTTCAAGGCGATGGGGAGGACAGATCGGCGACTTCGCCGATCAGGAGGGGGCGGCGCAGGTGGTCAGGGATTGGCCGCCGACACCGGTGTTCGAGGTGTCTCCTGCCCCGACGGAGCCGCCCTCTCGTGACCGCCGCTGACGCGCCGATCTGTCCTCTCCATTCGCTTGAAGAGGCGAATGGAGAGGTGAGGCTGTGCCCATGGCGCGGGATGACACGATCCGCTGACAGGGTTTGGCAGGGATGGAAGGTGTCGGGCGTATCGGCTCAGCCGAAGCGGCGGCGCTGTTCGGCGCTGCGCAGGGTGGAGCGCAGGAATTCGGCGGGCGGGTCGGTTTCGGCCAGCACCTGTTCCTTGATGGCGCGGGGCTCGCCGAAGAGGTGGCCCTGGCCCATGCCGACGTCCAGTTCGAGGATGTCGACGATCTGGCGCTCGCTCTCGCACTTCTCGGCGATGACCTCGATGCCGTAGCGGCGGGTCAACTGGGCGAAGTCGGCGGCCTGGATGTCGCGCAGGGACGGGATGGCCGGGCCGTTGTCGAGGTCGAGCAGCTGTTCGATCAGCAGGTCGGCGGCGACCTTGAGGAAGCGGACGTCCGAGCGTTGCAGGTCGGCGAAGTCGAGGTCCAGCGTCTGGACCTTGTCGATCGAGAAGCGGAAGCCGAGGTCGGCCAGCTTGGCCATGTTGCGGGCTTCCACGGCGCCGCGGGCGTCGAAGACGGCCTGACCCAGCTCGAAGATCAGCGCCTGGTTCAGGTCGCGGTTCTCGGAGAGGAAGTCGAGGAACTGCGGGAAGAAGGTCTCGTCGCCCAGCGAGGACAGGGCCACGTTGCAGAAGACGC
>JAVHYH010000008.1 GCA_031119155.1 Brevundimonas sp. | reverse complement strand
CGTCCGGAGGAGGCAGGCTGTCGGGGTCGATATGGCCGTCGTCCTTGAGCCAGAAGATGTCGAGGTTCAGCTTGTCGCGCGTCTCCAGGTCCGCGTAGTCGAAGCGCTGGAAGCGCTCAGATGGCTCCCGTTCGTGCCTCTTGCCCTTCGGTCGGTAGGCCGAGACAAAATCTGCGAGGTCTGACAGTTTCAGCGGGCGCTCGCGCAGGGTGAAGCGCTGGTTAGTCCGGAAATCGTAGACCCAAAGCGCCTCGGTCGCGATCTTCTCACCACCGGCGACCTTGTCGAAGAACAGGACGTTCGCCTTCACGCCGGGCTTGTAGAAAATCCCGGTCGGCAGCCGCAGCAGGGTGTGCAGGTTGAAGTCGCGAAGAAGCCGCCGCCGCAAGGTTTCCCCCGCCCCACCCTCGAACAGGACGTTGTCGGGCAGCACCACCGCAGCCGTGCCTCCAGGTTTCAGCACCGTCATGATGTGCTGGAGGAAGTTGAGCTGCTTGTTCCCGGTCGTGACCGTGAAATCCTCCCGGACGTAGTCCTGCCGCTCGGTCTCGATGTCGCCTTCGGTGTTCACGATCCGGAACGACTGTCGCTTGCCGAACGGCGGGTTGGCGAGGACCAGGTCGAAGCGTTTTCCATCGTCGGATAGCAGGGCGTCACGCTGCTCGACCGGCGACTCCTCACCGCCGACCCCATGAAGGTAGAGGTTCATCGCGCACATGCGCACGACCTCCGCGACGATGTCCGTCCCATGGAAGCCGTGTTCCCGAAGGCGGGTCGAGGCACGCTTGTCCTGCGCTGCGGGCTTACGCTTCATGTGTTCGTAGGCAGCGAGCAGGAAGCCCCCGGTGCCGCAGGCGGGATCGCAAACGGTCTGATCGGCTTCAGGGTCCACCACATCGACGATGGCCTGTATCAGGGGTCGGGGCGTGAAGTATTGCCCTGCGCCGCTCTTCACCTCACCAGCGTTGCGTTCGAGAAGCCCTTCGTAGATCGCGCCCTTCACATCGACGTTCACCCCCATCCAGGTCTCGCCGTCGATCAGGCTGACAAGACGCTGGAGGCGGGCGGGATCGTTGATCTTGCTCTCCCCCTTCAGGAAGAGCGTGCCGACGAAGTCGGTGCGCTTCGACATCGCCGCCAACGCCGCCTTGTAGTGGTCGTCCAGCGCCTGCCCGGTCTTCGAGCGGATTGTCGACCACTGATACTCCGTCGGGATCAGAGACGGTTCTCCGAGGAACTCCGTCCGCTCCTCGTCCATCTTGAGGAACAGCAGGAAGCTGATCTGGCCGACATAATCGCCGTAGGACACGCCCTCGTCGCGGAGAACGTGGGCGTAGTTCCAAACCTTGGAGATAAGGGTCTGTTCGTTCATGCCAGCCGCCACAGCTTCTCGATGGCGGCGATCAAGTCAGCCTGACGGCGAACGAGCACCTCCTCAGTCCATACGGGCTCGTTCAGCACCTGGCTGGTGAGGGCATAGTTGGACACCCCCGCCGTCGTGGAGAAGTATTTCTGCTTCTTGTCCGCGAAGTCGTAGTTGCTGGCCTGCGAGTTCTTCCGCCGCGTCAGGAGCACGAGGTTGGCGAGCTTGTGGACCCACTTCAGTCGATCAGCCTCGGTCGGGAAGTGCTGTGACCAGACGCTGTCCAGCTTCGGGTTCTGCGGCAGGACGTGCTCCACGGAGTTGACGGCGTGGGCGTATGTGGCGCTGCCCTGTGACAACAGTTCGTCGATGCGAAGCAGAAGCGGCAGGCGGATGCGGGTGATCGTGTAGATGTCACCATTCAGCGTATGCCGGACCTGCAACTTCTCATCGTTCGTCAGCTGAAGCGGGGAGCCACCCGCGAACAGGTCCTCGCCCTTCTGCATCGCCCCAAGCAGCTGGCCGTATCGCCGGATCCGTTCGGAGGGGTCCTTTCGAGCTAGGAACATGCCGTAGGCGAGGCGCTCCAGGTCCGACAGGAAGCGCAGCAGGAAGTCCGGATCGTTCTTGCGCTTGGCGGCAGCCTCGAGCGCGGGCGGTTGCCAGTCGACGTTGTCGAGGCGGGACAGATGGACCAGCTGTCGATTGATCTCGCCAGCATTTTTGTGGCTCTGGAACGCCTTGTCGGTGATCTCCTGGTAGGCGTCGGCGTAGGGCAGAAGTTCCTTCTCGATGAAAGTCGCTGGCTCCTTGGCCGTGGTGACATACTCGCGGAACTCGGTGACCAGTGTCCCCTGCATTTTCTGCTTCCGGTGGATCATCCGGATGTGGGCGAACAGGTCGGCGAAGCGCTCACGCCCCAGCTCCTCCTCAGCCGTTTCCCAGATCCCCGTGTACTTCTCCTGCTGGTCGGTCGGCAGCTTACCGATGATGTCGGCCTTCAGGATGTCGGCGGCGGACAGGTCCAGACCGCGCGAGTTCATCACGGAGAAGATCCGGAACGCCGACTCCTGGTCCGACGCCGCGACAACGACGAGGTAGCAGCGGTTGGCGATGAAGACGGTCAGCCGCCGCCGCTCCTCCGCCGATAGCGCCGACAGCTTCTCACGGAGGAAGGCGGCGTTCTCGACCATCCGCGCCTTGGCGTCCTTCAACCCTTCGACCTGAGGCAAATCCAGCGTCTGGCCCTGCGTCTGGATCGTGTTTCGGAAGAAGTCGGCGTCCCGTTCGCGAGGGGTCAGCCGGAACACGTCGGGCGCGCCCGTGATCGGGTTGCCGTCCTGGCAAACGTGGCGGTGAATGAAGCCCGCCATGTGCGGGTCAGCAAGGTCGCGCAACACGCTCATCAGGATCGTCAGGGTCGTCAGGCGCTGCTGGCCGTCGACGACATCCGCATCGGGCTTCTGCGGGTCTTTGATCAGGACAATGCTACCCAGGAAGTAGGGGCTCTGGTCTTCCGGCTTGTCGGTATCACCGCACGCGGTCCGGATGTCGTCCAGCAGTTCGCCGACCTGTTCCGTCGTCCAGGCGTATGGGCGCTGATAGCTGGGGATGCGGAAGACGTATTTGTCGCAGAAAATGTCGACGACCGGCTTCTCACTGGCCTCGATGGTGTGACGCGTCATGCTTGAGACTCGGTGATGAGGTCGCCCCGAAACGCGGCGGCGAGGATTGATTGGCGAAGAGTAGGACCGGCGTAGGTGGCGTCGATGCAGCCCGAAGCGTTGACCGCCGCAGAGAGAGCTTCCGAGATCAGCTGCAATGCCGCTTCCATCTCGGCTTGGCCTGGAAGGGGGAAGGCAACCTTCCGAAGATCTCCCTGAGAAACCTTCAAGATGCCCGCTGTTGTCTTGGCGCGAGCGACGATCTGGGCGCGGACGAGGAGGCTGGACCACTGCGCAAGCACCCAGTCTTTGAGGGAGGGTGGACCCCCTAGGCGGTAGCGAAAGGCTGTATCCGGAAAGACGACATCTTCCGGGGTGCCCTCGCAGATGGACGCCTTTCCAACCAAATGCGGTGACCCGTTCGCCCTGCTAACAAGGAGGTCCCCATCTTGAAGCAGATACTGGATCACCTCGTCTTTCGTTCGAGGTAGGTATCGTGTTCGGCTCCAGTCGACATGGTCTTGAGCTAGAGCATCGAGCCGCAGTCCGCGAACAGCGGTCGGACCTTCGGCTTCCTTGATCGAGAGCCCATTCCGAGGCGGAACAGAAGTTAGCTGCTCGAGATTGGTCCAAACCCAACCGCTAGGTAGTTCCGGCAGGGCGTCGATTTCCGGCCCGCTTTGCTCTTGCTCTCGCCGAGATATTCTTCGGCGGGTCTCCCCAGCGGAGGAGCGACCTCCCGCGATCCGCGCTAGAAACATGCTACCGGTTTCGTAGCCCGGGTTGGAGGCGCGCCAAGCTGCCGTCAGCAGTCCAGTGTGCGCTGCTTTCAAAAAGGCTTGCCGATAGACCCCCATCGCATCGCGCGCTTGGGCGAGCGCAACCTCGCCTTCGTCCAGCTCATCGAAAAGCCGGTCGATCGACTGAACGACGTGATCCTGAACGTCCAGCGCCGTCATCGGCACCGGCCAGTCCATGAGCCTTTCCGTCTCGATACTCGAGACGGTTGTTCCATCCTTGCTGCACTTGTGAAGGATCGCCTGCGCTACCGACCTGAGATAGTGAGCAACGAAATCGGCCCGCACATCGTCGCGTGGCGAGAGCGCGCGAAGGTCCTGGTTCAGCGTGACCTCGCGACGAGTGACGGCGACCGGGAGGCTGTGACTGAGGATGCCTGAGCGCATCACCAGCACGACGGAGCCGGAAGGGACCAGTTTCGCGGACGAGGCATTGAGTGCCGCGTGCGTGATGTAGTCCGCTGCGTCGTCGATGTGGGACACTTTCATGTCCTTCGGCGAAACCCACGGGATCTCGCCATCGGTCCAGAACGCCGCGTTGGCTTTCGACGGCGTCCCGCCGCCGATCCACGTTCCCAAGGACCCAAGGCGCTCCCACCACCATCCATCGGGTAGTTCCCATAGCCCCTCTATCGGTCCATCCGGGACCGCAGCGACTTTCCTTCCCCTCGCCATCCGCCCCTACGCCACCAAAGCTTCTGAAAGGTCCGCGATGAGGTCGGGGAGCCGTGCGCCAAACGCCTTGCGCGCCGCGACGACCCCGCCCTTCTCGGAGAACCGGGGCTGGTCCTGAAGGTCCTTCAGCTCCAGGTCAATGTTGGCGGCGAGATGATCGCGGATCGCCTCCAGCCAGGCGACCTGTTCCGCGCTGTAAGTGCGGCCCGCCTTCTCCTCGCGACCAAGCCAGAGGTTGAAGCGACCCGCCATGTCAGCCGAAAGAGGGGCGAGGGTTTCCCGTTGCGCGAGGGCGAACCGAACAAGGGAGACGATGTCGGTGAGGACCCGAGCCGGATTGGTCCGGATCGCGCCACCGGACAGCCGCTTGTAGGCGCCCCACAACGACACAGGCTCCAGCAACCAAGGCGGACGCGCCATCTTGGCCCGCAGATCATCCAGCTCCGCGTAGGTCATACGTCGCCGAGCATGCGGTTTGCCATAGAGGATCGATAGGGCGGCGATCTCATCTTGGTTCTCGTCGATGAACTCGCGGAACCTGTCGGTCAGAGCCTTGGCCGCCTTCTCGTCGAAGCCGGTCGAGATGACCTGATCCCGGCTGAACTCGTCGATGACGACCTCGCTCTGGGTCTTGAGGTCGATCAGCAGCTTCCGCACCGCAGGCGCGTCGGCCAGGATCCGGAGGGCCTCGGTGCGAAGGCGCGCTGCGGTCGCATCCAGCGCGGCGTCGGTCACCGGAGGGGGCGTATCCCGCTCCGCAATCTTCAGGACCAGATCGTTGTCTAGGCTATCCATCAGCCTGGACGCGATGTCCTTCAGGCCGAGTCCGCCGGTCGCCTCGATGACCCGTTCGCGGTCCTCATCGGTCAGCTTACGATCCAGCGCCGCGAGGCGGGTGGACAGGGACGAGACGGCATCGGGATCTGACCGTCCCGACGCGACTTGTTCCAGAAGCGCCTCGAAGCCGACGGTGCGCTCACGCTCAAGCGGCGGCGCGATGGTCTTCACGCTCTCGCTGACCCCGACTGCGTCGATCAGGACGAAACGGTCCTTCCGCACCGCATCCGGCGTAACGTTGACCAGATCCGCGTCGGTGATAGTGCGGACGCCGCGACCCTTCATCTGCTCGAAATACAGCGCCGACTTCACGTCGCGGAGGAAGATCAGCACCTCGACCGCCTTGATGTCGGTGCCGGTGGCGATCATGTCGACCGTCACCGCGATGCGCGGATTGTATTGGTTCCGGAAGGCGGAGATCAGCTCCTCCGGACTGGTGCCGGTGACCCGGTAGGTGATCTTCTTGGCGAATTCGTTGCCCTTGCCGAACACCTCCCGGGCGATCTCGACGATCTCTTCTGCGTGGTGGTCGTCCTTCGCGAAAATGAGGGTCTTGGGGACTTCGGTCCGCCCGGGGAAGAGTTCGGTCTGTAGCGTGTCCCTGAAGGTCTCCAGGACGGTCCTGATCTGGTTGGGGGCGATCACCGAGCGATCAAGTTCGGTCGGGGCGTAGATCAGGTCGTCGGTCAGCTCCTCGTAGCGCTTGCGGCGCGTGTGGCGGTCTCGACGCGGCACGACGAAGCCCGCTGGCACCCGGCTGCCCCGCTCGCCGATCTCGGTGCGGATGCGGAAGACCTCGAAGGGCACGTTCACGCCATCGATGACAGACCGCTCGTAGGGATACTCGGCCACGAGGTTCCGGTTGAAGTAGCCGAGGGTGTGGGACGAGGGGGTAGCGGTCAGGCCGATCTGGAAGGCGTCGAAATACTCCAGCACCTGACGCCAGCGCCCGTAGATTGAGCGATGGCACTCGTCGATGATGACGATGTCGAAGCTCTCCGGCGGCAGATCGGCGCTGTAGCTGACCTGTTCGGGTGTGCCGGCAACCTCGCTCTCGTAAGCGCTGCCTTCTTCGTCCTCTTCGGACAGGTCCGCGCCGCACAGCTGAGCGTAGACGCGCTGGATCGTGGAGATGACGACCTTGGCGTCGCTGTCCAGCCCGTGGGGTCCGAGGCGCTGCACGTTGTAAAGTTCGGTGAACAGGCGGCCCGTGCCGGGCGGGCGATACGCCTGGAACTCCTTGAGGGTTTGGCGACCCAGGTTGTTTCGGTCGACCAGGAACAGGACGCGCTTCGCTCCAGCGTGGGCAATCAGGCGGTAGCCCAGGGTCGCCGCTGTGAAGGTCTTGCCAGATCCCATGGTCATCTGGACCAGCGAGCGCGGCTTCCCCTGCTCCAGCGAGCTTTCAAGGCCGCCGATGGCCTCGACCTGACAGTCCCGCAAGCCCTCGGTGTTCAGCTCCGGCATCTCCCGGAGCCTCGCGCGAAGGGAGGAACCGTCCGTCAGCCATTCCAGCAGGGTCTCCGGGCGATGGAAGGCGAAGACGTAGCGCGACCGCTGATCAGGATCCGCCCGGTCGCTGAAAAGCGTCTCGGATCCGGAGGCTTCGTAGTCGAACCGCAGCGGATCGCCCCAGTTCGCCAGGTGCGTAGGCAGCTGGTGCTGGTAGATGCTGGCTTGGTCGTAGACGCCGGACAGCGTCACACCTTCCGGTTTCGCCTCGACCACCCCGCAAGCCTTCCGGTCCACGAAGAGCAGGTAGTCGCACGGCCCGGTCGCCAGAGGATACTCGCGCACGGCGACGCCCATCCCGGCCCCGAGGTTCATCTCCTCGCGGTCCTGGATCACCCAGCCGGACGCCACCAGCTGGGCGTCGATCAACTGGCGAGCGCGTTCCTCCGGCTTTGCCATATCCGCACTATGGTGCCAGAAATCCGGAGCGGCAACCGGAGGTTAGCGGGATGTCGGACTGGGCCGGCAGCGCTCGTCTCAGTCGACTAGCCGCAACCGTCCCATGTGGTCGGTCTCGACGGCCAGCATCAGCCGCTCCTTGATAGCCGAGCGGATGGCGACATCGATGTCTTTGCCTACGCGAGCGAAGCCAAGCAGACGCGCCGTTTCCACGACCAGGTCGCCTTCGCTCAGCGCAAGGCTCTCGCGAAGCGCATGCAGACAGGCGGCTGCGATTTCGATCGGGCTTATCAGTTCGATCTTTCGGACCCATTCGGTGGCGACAACGCCGGATCGATCTCGTGGGACCACGTCCTGGTCATCGGCAACGAACCAGAAGTCGCCGTCTCGCACCACGTCACCTTTCCGCTTCGCGGCGAGAAGACCAGCGTAGGCGCGCTCCTGAATGACCGAGCCAGCGCGCTGCCAGCCGCAGCACGCGGCAAGTCGCCTGCCAACTTCGTCGGAGTGGATCGGCTGCTCCACTTCAACGATCTTCGTCACCCAATGCGCCAGTTGACCTTCGGATAGCTCCTGGGGCTTGATCGGGGTCGCTCGAACATTGAAATCCGCGAACTCATAGGGAGCCAGACCATGCGTCCTGCCTCCCAGCTCCATCTCGGACTGATCCGGCGTGACCCAAGAGCTGGGTTCCTCGGCCACGGACGAAGGGGAATCGTAGAACCTCGCATCCTCGGTGAGCGGACGACCGCTGATCGCCGCTTCTATGGACGCCCGGAGTTTTTCGATCTCGCGGTCCCTCCGATAGAACCAGTCGGTCGACCAGATGCGGTGGATTTTCCAGCCACGCTTTTCGAGGATCGCCTGTCGGAGACGGTCCCGGTCACGGGCATACTGCGACGAATGGTAGGCCGCCCCGTCACACTCAATGCCGAGGAGGTAGCGATCAGGATCGCGCGGATCCAGCACCGCCAGATCGATGAAGAACCCCGCCATCCCGACCTGGGGACGGCAGTCATAGCTTAAGTCCCGGACCGCGAAGGCTACAGCTTCCTCGAAATCGCTGTCGAACCCTCTCTCTGTATCCTCGGCATATGCTGCGTAGCCGTCCTTTGCGAGCTTGAGGAACTCCTTCAACGCCCGGACGCCGGGCTTGCCGATCCCGTCGAACTTGATGTCCTCGGCCACCAACGATGAGAACACCTCGCAGCGCTTACGGGATCGAGTGATCAAGACGTTGAGACGGCGCTCCCCGCCGTCACGTCCGACGGGGCCGAAGTTCTGGGTAAGCTTGCCGTTGGCGTCGCGCCCGTAGCCAACGGAAATGTAGATCACATCGCGCTCGTCGCCTTGGATGTTCTCTAGGTTCTTGACGAAAACAGGCTCCCGCCCGGCCTTCCCCTTCATGAAGTCGTCCAGTTCGGGGTGCTTGCGGGCGAGGTCATCGAGCCGGTCACGGATGCAGTCCCGTTGGGCAACGGAAAACGTCCCGATGCCTAAGGTCAGTTCGGGGCACTCCCGACTGTGTTGGAGGACCGCATGGGCGACGTCCTCGGCCTCGCGCTCATTCCGGGCAGTTCGTCCGCGCTCGTAGTGGCCTTCAGCTGTCTGATGGAACAGCAACCCGGTTTTGCCGTCGTTGGCCTTCGCGACGACTGACGGCGGGAGCATCAGGTCGCCGTGGTAGAAGTTGCGGTTTGAAGTCGCGATCAGCGACGGGTGTTCGCTGCGATAGTGCCAGCGTAGCATTCGTTGCGGGAAGCGCGAGCAGAGGTTGAGGATGCTCTCGACATCCTTCACGGCTGCGCGCCGCCCCTCGCCTTCTTCCAGCTCATCGTCTTCATCCGGCCCGTCATCGTTGACCATTCGGTTGAAGAAGTTCGTCGGGGGCAGCTGCTTGTCGTCACCCACCACAACGAGCTGCTTGCACCTCGCGATCGCGCCCAGGGCGTCCTCTGGGCGCACCTGACTGGCCTCGTCGATCACCAGTAGATCGAACTCGATAAGTCCGGGCTTCAGATACTGAGCAACCGAAAGCGGACTCATCATGAAGACCGGCTTGAAACGCTGGATAGCTTCGCCAGCCTCGATCATGAGCTTTCGGACGGGCTTCAGGTTTCGAGATTTGCGGGTTTCATCCAGCAACACCCCAACAGCTCCTGAACTGCCGGTGGGGTGCCGATCAATATGGGCTCTCGCCACTTCATCCGATGCGACCCGGATCCGGTCAACGTCCGCGCGACGGAAGCGTGCCACCGCCCGGTCAAGCTCATCGCCTTGGATGTTCTCGATACCAGGATCGTTCGAGCGTAGCTCCGTCCACATCGCTTCATATGCCGCGAGAAGGAGCATGGGCTGGACCTGAGACGCAGTGACCGAGCCGATGGAGATCTGCTGCGCGAGTTCCGGGCAGCCGACCGCGCGTAGCCATTCGAGGTCGTCTCGGATCGGGGGCCACTGCACGATGTCAGAAAACGCATCCGTCCAGCGCATGGTCAACGCCACCAAGTCGTCAGGAGGAGCGGCTCCCAGGGACTTGCCATCCAGCGCCAAGGTTTCGTCCAGCCGGACTTCCTGGACGACGAGACCTATCGCGCTCACGGCTTTTTGGACGGAGCGCTCCAGTGCAGATGAAAGCTGCCCAGCTTCGTCCTGGTCGATCATACTCGACGGCTTCCTGACGTTGATGTCGCCCGGCAGCCCCATCGCCCTTTCGATCCAGGCGACCAAGGTCGCCAGCATGTCCCAGTCGCTGTCCTCTCCCCGCCATAGAGGGGCCAGCACTCCATCCATGGCACGTCCGTGGACATCCAGCTGGCTGCTCAAGTTCTGAGCATCAATCAGGTCATCGAGCCTGCCCAGGCGGACGTCATGCGCCTTCACCAAGTCCCCGACCCAGACGCCCCGTAGCTGAGCTACAGCGCCCCGATACTCACTCGAAAACATCCGGAAGAGTGAGCGACCGTGGCCGGCAACAGTCCGGCGAACACCCACCCAGTCTGAGTCCCAAGCGTCCATTCTGAACGTCGAGGACAGATCACGCCTTAGAACCGCAAGACGCCTGCCGCACTCGATCGCCGCCTTGATCTGCGGGATCAACTTCTCGACAGCGCTGCTGATCAGGAGATCGTCGACACCAACCGGACGGCCTCCAATGTGCCTGAGAGCAACCACCCAGGTTGGCAGCTGGTCCGTCCCACGCGGTCCGCTGTGAGCGAGCGTGGCGTTCGCCTTCTCAACCACCGCCTGAAGCGCGAGCGAAGCGGTGTGAGCTTCGTTGACCTTGGGCTTCAGCCGCTCTTGCTCAAGCATGTCGGGCGCGCTGGTGCCAACGCCCCGCCAGGGATGAGAGCAGGGCGTTCCGGCAAGAGCTAGGCGGTCGCCAAACTGACCAGCACGGCGCTCGGCAACCTCCAGGTCATTGGGAGACCACTTCGCCGCTTGCGGGAACCTGAAGGTCGGGGCGGCTGTCCCTTTGGCCTTGAGCAGGCTCATGCGGCCCAGTAACTCGAATGCGGACAGTCCACGGCTTGCGACATGCAGTCGATCGGCGTGGGTTCGGAGCGAAGTCTGCGTCTCAACCAGTTGGTCGAAAACCGATGACGACCAAGAGGGTGGCGAGGGCGCGTTGCGCCCTTGCTTGATCTGGTCGAGGACCTGGGTTTTCGACGATTTCCGGCTATGCAGTTCGAGGCAAATGGGTGCCAGCTTCCGCTCCACCAGGCGGTCATGGACGACCTCAAGCGCGGCCATTTTCTCTGCGATGAACAGCACGCGCTTTCCGGCGTGAACCGCTCCCGCGATGATGTTGGTGATCGTCTGTGACTTCCCGGTTCCGGGAGGCCCCTGGATCACGAGGTTCTTGCCGCTCATCGCCTCCTGGATCGCGATGGCTTGCGAACCGTCTGCGTCGGTGACGTGAACGAGCTGGGCAGGCGTAAAGACCTCATCTATGCGGTCGTCCGGTCCGACCAGCGGCGTGTCCTCCAGCGGTGCGCTGTCGTCGTCTCGAAGGAGGATCGTCTTCAGCAGATCGCTGCCGAGCAGGGCCTCGGGGTTCGGCCAGTTCTCCGGATCCAGGTCGCGCCAGAGCAGAAATTTCGCGAACGAGAAGAACCCGAGGACGATCTCGTTCGCGTGGACGTTCCAGCCCTTGCGGTCGCCGATCGCCTCGCGCACGCGGGCCATGTATTCCGACGGTTTCCACTCGTCGGTTTCCGGAATGCCGGGAAGGTCTACGCCGAACTGCTCCTTCAGCCATGCCTGAAGGCTAACGTTTGTGATCAGGTCTTCGTCCCGGATCCGCAGCTTGAAGCGATCCTTCGCACCGTCGCGTTGAAGGTCGACCGGCAAGAGGATGAGCGGCGCAAAGCGCGCGATCTCGGATTGCTTGGCCTCTCTCCATTCGAGGAAGCCGACCGCAAGGAACAGGACGTTGACACCTTGCTCCTCCTCCAGCGTCTGCCCTTCGTAGAACAAGCTCAACAGCCGCTTCTGAAGCCCCTCCGGGGTCAACTTCGTCTGAAGCTTTGTATCGGTGTGACGAGCGACAGCCCCTGACGCCGCTTCCTCCTCAACCTCTGTCGGCACCCAAGTGTGGTCACCGCCATCGTCGTCGGAAGCGGCGAGACCGGAAGCGGCGAAGGTCATGGCCTTGCCCGAACGGAGCATGGCGAACGCTTCATCCCCCAGCTCGTCAAACACCCTCACTTGTCGAGCGCGAGACGAAACGAGCGGCGTGCTGATCAGCTTGTTGCGCAAGGAGCGGTCCAGAAGTCGATCGCGTGCGGCAGCCAACGCCTTCATCAGCGATGTCGACTTAAGACTCGTCTGACCGTCATCGACCGTCGCAGCTTCTTCGAGTGGCTCGGTCGTATCGATGGTATCAGTCATTCAGTCTCGTCCCCGATCCGCAGGCCCCGTCCCCGCGTTTGGGAGAACCTATACGACAACCGACGATGACGAGTAGTCTCCCGTAGAATGTGTGTTTGCCGAAGGGGGCCTGCGCCTTGAACACCTCCACCATGACCAATGACCAACTGCGGAACATAATCGAAAATCATCAGAGGCAGCAGGCCTTTCATCTGCCGGCCTACGCCGCCGCGTTGGACGAGCTTCAGTGTCGAGAAGGCCCCTCTCTCAGCCTCGACGTCACAATCAAGCGCATCCTGCTGGCCGCCGCGTCTCGGTCCTTCCTCAGCTACGGTGACGTCGCGGACGCGAACGGCTGCGCTTGGCAAGCGGTCCGACGCCAGATGCCCAAGCACCTCGATCGGGTTCTGGCGAAAGCGCACGCACGTCAAGCGCCGCTCATCACGTCCATTGTCGTCAACGCCACGAACCGAGCGACAGGCGATCTGGAGGCGGCCTCCCTAAGCGGGTTCATCGCCGGAGCAGAGCGGCTCGGACTTCGCGTCGCGGACCCGAACGAGTTCCTGCGCGAACAGCAGGAGGCCACTTTCAGGTTTGCAGCAGACCACCGAGCGCTTTAGCCGAGACGACACCGGGCGAGTTGACATTTTAGATTTTTGCGTCATTCGCCAGTGCGCCTGGGCGTCTCTAAATATACGATAGTATATAATTCTTTATTCTAATGAATTTATAGAGGCTTCGCCAAGAGCGAAGCCGCGATCAACAATCGCCGGGCCGCGCAAGCGCGGCTGGAACCCGGCGATCATTGCTCGCTGAAAATATGTTCCCCAGGTTGTTGACTGGCAGAAGCCCCGGCTCGTAAACTTGATCTCGTTCCGGCTCTCCGGGACACACTACCTCACGGCTCCGGCTCGCTCGGAACCGACCGACTTCCCCTTTAGAAAATTGGGGGGAAGCCATGCTAAACTGAAGACACCCACACTTTGACGAAGAAGACTGTTCGGCTCGCGGAACTGCGAGCCAACCTCAACGTGCCCGCCGTTCTCCGGGCCATAGACGATCTCCGCGACTTGGACTGGCAGATCGTTACCTCGAACCCGTCTACCGGACCTTTTGAGCTTGATCCCGGCCACGACCTCCAAACGTGGATGCCGGACAAGGTCCCCCGAAACTTCCGGGATGTCGCGAGGCAGCTCGCAGCGTCCGCGCTTCAGCGCGTTACTGGACGACTAAAACCCCTCTCCCTCCGCGCATCACCAGAGGGGTCGCCGTGGGAGGCGTCCTCGTCGGAGGAGAACGAGGATCGCATGCTACGTCTTCGCATCCGCATGGTGGGAAGGCTGACGAAGGCGGTCCGCGACCACGGCGTCCCAGGGCTTATCGCACTCGCTGATGACCGATCTGTCGAAGATGTCATCGGCAGTTCGGTTCAATCCCTTCCTCCACTGTCGCACAGCCAGATTGACGCTCTGCTTGCCCAGCTGGGCACCGAGGAATTTGTTGAGAGCGACCCGTTTGCCAAGGGAATGGTGGGTCAGGAAATCCCTTCCGCCAAGGCGCTGACCAAAGCAGCTTCGGCAGTCCGCGCCCTCTCGTGGAGCGTTGCGCCGTCGGCCAAAGGCAACTGGATGGTTCGAGGAGGCCGGGCCTTCAACAGCCACCTGCGGGCCGAAGCCCACGACGAGCGATCTGTCGCAAGAAAGCTGGTCGCACGAGCGGTCCGCTATCTGGCTCCGAGGTCGGCGGACGACATCAACGAAGCCAGAACAGGACTGGATCGCTTCGACGCGGACCGAGCGGTTCAAAAGCTCCTCTGTGACCGGATTGCAGACGCTGTTCGCAGCGACGGCTACCTCGGCTTGGGGAGGTTGATGGTCCAGTAGCTGGCGCATGGAGGTTGTCTCCGGAGAACCTCCTCCTGCATGGCTCCAGAACGGCCTAGGATGGCCCAGGAATGGGCAACTTGGGTCGGCCTGGACCCACAGCAGGGCGGGGCTCTCCTGGAGCGTTTGAATGCGCTTTTTGCGCGACGACGTTCGACCGCAATCAATAGCGAGCATCGGCGCAACCTATAATTAGTCACAACATACTGATTAATAAGTATTATTTGACAGCGCTAGCCGGATTGGCGAAGTTCGACGATATGCCGGTCAACTGTCCCTGCTTCCAGGAAATTCTGTCAGACGCCTTGGACCGCTCCGGCATGGGCGTCGGCGAGCTGGCTCGGCGACTTGGTAGCCGTTCTGCGGTCCAGGCGACCGGATGGCTTCATGGCGCACGGTTGCCGGACGACCGGATGATTGCCGCCCTGTCCAACGATCTGGACATCGACGCCTTCTATCTCTGCCTGGTGTGCTGGATGGACGAAAAACCTGCCTATCGGTCCGATCTTGCCCTGACGATGCAACAGCGCGGCTGGCCCATTCCGAAAGCTGCGCGGACGGCTCTGCGGAAACCAGAGCAGCCTAAGCAGAAGAAGAAGAAGAAGAAGAAGAAAAAGCCCAACAAAATCAGTGATAAGCCAGGCTGCACATGACGATCCTCTGATACTGTTCCGTCGTGCAATACCGCACAGCATCAACAAGGACCGAATATGAAAACCTACAATCTCACGACATGGGCCACGCATGGTCTGGTCGCATACGAACCCATCGTCGCCCCTCAGCTGACGAGGCCGCTGCCTACGTAGCCGGCATGCTCAAGGAGCGGACGAAACACGACCTCGACACATTGGAGCGGCTCGGCCTGAACTACCGGCTTGCCGAAGGTGAAATCGCGCTGACTGAACTGGAGACGCTCGACAGGAACGCTCTCCCCGCCATTCGCTCTTGGGCGATCAACCCGACCGCTTCGGGCATGGAGCTGGCGTCCCTGAGCTGACGTCCAGCTTGTTACGCACGACTGTTACGCATAGACTCCAAACATGCTGCTCACGCGCCTGTCGGTGCCTGCTACCGCAAGGACGTTCAGTTTCGTGGAGCCTCCCCTCGGCTCCACCATCCTGCTTCGCGGGATGGATCGCGGGAAAGGACCGATGGTCCGGATCGCCCCATGACCCAGCCCTTCCGCATCGCCGCCCTGTACCGGTTCGCGCGCATTGACGACCGCGAGGCCGTGCAGGCGCGGCTGCGCGATCTGTGCGAGCCGGATGTGCGCGGGATCCTGCTGGTGGCGCATGAGGGGCTGAACGGGACCATCGCCGGGACGCCCGAGGCGATCGACCGGGTGTTGGACGGCATTCGCGCCCTGCCGGGGTTCGCCGCGCTGGAGGTCAAGTTCGCGACCGCCGAGGCCATGCCCTTCTATCGGATGAAGGTGCGGCTGAAGGCCGAGATCGTGACCATGGGCGAACCGGACCTGAACCCGGCCGCCAATGCCGGAACCTATGTCTCGCCGGAAGACTGGAACGCCCTGATCGCCGATCCGGACACCGTCGTGATCGACACCCGCAACGACTATGAGGGCGCCGTCGGGGCGTTCGAGGGCGCGATCCAGCCCAACACCCGCAGCTTCCGCGACTTTCCCGAATGGTTCCGCACCGAGGGCCGCGCGCTGCTTGATCGGCCCAGAGAGGGATCAGGGCCGCTGAAGGTCGCCATGTACTGCACCGGCGGCATCCGCTGCGAGAAGTCGACCGCCTTCCTGAAGGCCGAGGGGATCGAGGACGTCTTCCATCTGGAAGGCGGCATCCTGAAATATCTGGAGACCGTGCCGGAGCCCGAAAGCCTGTGGCGCGGCGAGTGCTTCGTCTTCGACGAGCGGGTCGCGGTCGGCCACGGCCTGTCGGAAGGGACGCACACCCTGTGCCGGGGCTGCCGCATGCCGGTCAGCGCCGAAGGGCGGGCTTCGCCGCACTATGTGGAGGGCGTCAGCTGCGAGCGCTGCCATGACACCCGCACGGACGCCCAGAAGGCCGGGGCGCGGGAACGGGCGCGGCAGATGCAGATCGCCGAGACGCGCGGCGTGGCCCATGTCGGGGCGGTGCTGCCCCGACCGGAGGACGACTAGACCCTACTGGTCCTCGTCGAATTTGCGGTTCACCAGATCGGACAGGGCCTCGATGGCCTCGGCGGCGTCGGGGCCTTCGGCCTCGATGTGGACGTCGCAGCCGTTGCCGGCGCCCAGCATCAGCAGCCCCATGATCGACAGGGCGTTGACGGTCACGCCGTCGCGGGTGACGCGCACCTCGCTCTCGAAGCTGGAGGCCAGCTTGACGAATTTGGCGGAGGCGCGGGCGTGCAGGCCGCGCTGGTTGCAGATGCCGACGGTGGCGTTGACGGTGTCGGTCATTTCTCGCCCTGCAGCACCCAGCTGGCCACGGAGATGTATTTGCGGCCGGCGTCCTGGGCGTGGGCCACGCAGGCGTCCAGCGGTTCGCGCCCGCGCACGCTGGCCAGCTTGATCAGCATCGGCAGGTTCAGGCCGGCGATGACCTCGGCGTGGGTCTCTTCCATCACCGAGATGGCCAGATTGGACGGCGTGCCGCCGAACATGTCGGTCAGCAGGATGACGCCCTCGCCGTCGTCGACCGCGCGCGCGGCATCGACGATGTCGCGCCGACGGCGCTCCATGTCGTCCTCGGGGCCGATGCAGATGGCCGCGACCCCGCGCTGCGGGCCCACGACATGCTCCATCGCCGACAGGAATTCGGAGGCCAGACCCCCGTGGGTGACGATCACCAGCCCGATCATGAAGGCTTCACCAAGACTTTCGCCCCCGCGTTCCGGTCGCTCCCTGAGCTGACCGCAAGCCGCGCGGAATAGCCCAAGTCCGCGCCGGGTTAAAGCCGGGCGATGGCCGCCGCGACCTTTTCACCCGCTGAACCCTCACGAGGATCGATCCGGAGTAGCGGCAAGGACACGCCCGACACCTCGCGCTTTTCGGGTTCCGGCAGGCGTTCGACGCCACCTGTCGTCAGCTCGATCGCCAGCACCACCGGGGCCAGATCCACGACGGGCATGGTCAGGATCCCCACGCCCCGCGCCTCGATCCGTCCCCGGAGGGTTTCCGGCGCGCGGGCGAACAGACGGCCGTCCGATGCGAACAGATGGGCGTAGTCGTCCGCCACCAGCCGCCAGCCGTTGCCGATCAGTCGCAGGGCCAGGTCGCTCTTGCCCGCGCCGGAGGGGCCGAAGAGCGCGGCGCCCCGCCAGCGACCGCCCGGTCCGCACCGGGCGACCACGGTGACATGGACGGGTTGCGTCACGGACGCCGGTTCGTCGGCGCGGCGGGCAGGGCCACCTCGAAGCGGGCGCCGGCGGGGCCGTCATCGCCCGGACGGTTCTCGGCCCGCACCGTGCCGCCGTGGGCCTCGACGATCTGGCGCACGATGGACAGGCCCAGACCCGAGTTGGCGCCGAAGGCCGTGCCGCGCGGGCGCGAGGTGTAGAAGCGCTCGAACACCGTCTCGAGGGTCTCGGCCGGAATGCCCGGCCCGTCGTCCTCGACCCGGACGTGGATGGCCCGCTCGTCGATCTCGTCACGCAGCAGGGTCAGGCGAACCTCGCCGTCGGCGGGACTGAACGAACGGGCATTGTCGATCAGGTTGCGGAAGACCTGTCCCAGCGGACCGTCGCGGCCGACGATGAAGGCGTGGTCGCCTTCCGGCGGCGTGAACACCACCCTCGCCTCGCCCGGCTTGCGACCGGCCTCATAGACGCTGACGATGTCCGACAGCAGGACGGTCAGATCGACCACGCGGGGTCGATCGCGATTCAGCTCCGCATCCAGACGCGAGGCGTTGGAGATGTCGGTGATCAGGCGGTCCAGACGGCGCACGTCCTGCTGCAGCAGGGCCGTCAGCTTCTCGCGCTGGGCCTCGGTCTTGACCAGCGGCAGGGTCTCCAACGCCGAGCGGATGGAGGTCAGCGGGTTCTTGATTTCGTGGCTGACGTCGGCGGCGAAGGCCTCGATGGCGTCCATGCGGGCCGACAGGGTCTCGGTCATCGATTCCAGCGAACGGGCCAGATCGCCGATCTCGTCCTTGCGGCCTTCCAGATCGGGCAGGGAGATGGCGCGGGCGCGCTGCAGGCGCACCTCGTCGGCGGCGGCGGACAGGCGCATCACCGGGCGGGCCACGAACAGGTGCAGCAGCAGCGAGCCCAGCAGGTTCACCGCCAGCGCCACGAGGGCGAAGGGCATCAGGGCGCGGCGCTGGGCGCCCACGGTCTCGTCGACGTCGCCCGCTTCCAGCGTCAGCACGCCCAGCACCTGCTGGACATGGCGGACCGGCAGGGAGACGGACACGACGCGGTCGCCCATCTCGTTGGTGCGGACCTGGGCTTGGGTCTGGCCTTCCAGCGCGCCCTCGACCTCGGCGGCGAGCGCCAGACGGGCGTCCTCGAGCTGGCGGGCCTTGCCGGCGATGGCCTTGGGGTTGGGCGCGACCTCGGGCGTGCCCGCCGGACGGGCCGCGGGCAGGGGTTCGCCGGGAATGGCCTCGGTCACCTCGAAGCTGTCGGCGACGGGAATGCCGTCCACGTCGAACAGGCGGGCGCGCTGGCCTTCCGGGATGAAGTTGTCGCGCAGCCAGCGGCTGGCCTCGATCGAGTCGAGATAGGGGGTCGGCGCGCCGCGGGTGACGCCGATCTGGGGCTCGCCCAGCACGCGCACCAGCATCTCGGCCTGCGCCTTCAGGGTCTCCTGACGCGCCTCGATCAGCCCGCGCTGCCATTCATTCAGGGCCAGCGCCCCGACGAAGAGGATCAGCAGGCTGAGCAGGTTCAGCGCGAGGATCAGCCCGCCAAGCCGCGACCCGCCGAACCGTTTGGCCCGGCGGGGACGCTCATCCCGGGCCGAGGCCGGGTCAGCTTTCGCGGTAACGGTATCCGACGCCATACAGGGTCTCGATCGCGTCGAACTCGGGATCGACGACCCGGAACTTCTTGCGCATGCGCTTCACGTGGCTGTCGATGGTGCGGTCATCGACATAGACCTGATCGTCGTAGGCGGCGTCCATCAGGTTGTCGCGGCTCTTCACGAAGCCCGGGCGCTGGGCCAGGGCCTGCAGCAGCAGGAACTCGGTCACCGTCAGCTTCACCGGACGACCGTCCCATGTGCTCTCGTGACGGGCCGGGTCCATCGTCAGCTTGCCGCGCTTGATGGCCTTGTTGGAGTTCTCGGCGCTCGGCTCGGGCTCGCCGCCGTCCGCGCCGGTGCGGCGCAGCAGGGCCTTCACCCGCTCGATCAGCAGGCGCTGGCTGAACGGCTTGTGGATGTAGTCGTCGGCGCCGAGGTTGAAGCCGAGGATCTCGTCGATCTCCTCGTCCTTCGAGGTCAGCATGATGACCGGAATCTGCGAGGTCTGGCGCAGGCGACGCAGCACCTCCATCCCGTCCATGCGCGGCATCTTCACGTCCAGGATCGCCAGATCCGGCGGCGTGTTCTCCAGCGCCTCGAGGCCCGAGGCCCCGTCGTGATAGGCCGTGATCTTGTGGCCGTGGCTTTCCAGAGCCAGCGAAACCGACGCCACGATGTTCTCGTCGTCGTCCACCAGGGTGATGTTGGCCAAGTCGGCGTCTCCTTGCAGTCTCGTCGTCCGCGCCATCAACGCACGGCAAGCGTAACCGTTCTACGTCATCGCGGTTAGATTACGGCGCAAAACATGGGCTGCGCCGTACAAATCCGCAATGAAACCCGCTCTTAAAGCCTGCGGAGCCATGATGCGGGGGAATTACACGAGCGTACCATGGCCGGCCCCGTCCACTATGAAGTCTATATCCGCCGGACGGCGCCGTCGCCCTGGGCGCTGGAGATCGCGACCGAGCATCGCGCCCACGCCATGGATACGGCGGAGGATCTGCTGCGGGACGGCTATGCCGCCGCGGTGCGGGTGACCAAGGAGACGCTGGACCCCGACACCATGGAGTTCAACAGCCTCACCCTGCTCACCAAGGGCGTGCCCGAGGTCAAGACGCGCCGGATCATGGCCGAGGAGGATGCGGGGCCGCGCTGCGCCACCCCCTATGACCTCTACGCCCCGATGGCGCGCGAGCAGATGGGCAGGGTGCTGGAGGACTGGTTGCAGCGGCAGTCGGCGACCGCGTTCGAACTGCTGCACCGTCCCGATCTGGCCGAGCGTCTGGACGCCTCGGGCGTCGAGCTGCAGCACGCGATCCAGAAGGTGGCCGTCCCCGAATCCCAGGCCGACGGCGTGCCTCTGCATGACCTGATGCGCCACTATCAGCGACTGGCGGACGCCACCATCGAGCGTCTGGTCACCGCCGGGCGCAAGGATCGCTTCCCCAGCCTGGAACACCACTCCCTCGCCGACCTCGCCCATCGTCTGGACGGCCAATCGGAGCGGGCCTTCATCATGGGCGGCGTCATCGCCCGTGCCCTGATCGGGCTGAAGGACGGGCGGTCGCGCCTCGCCCGGCTGATGGATCTGGCCGACCGGGCGCCCGCGGACGGGCAGGCCCGGGCGATGGTGCTGGTGCCGATTGAGCAGATCCTGTGCGAGATGCTGGGGTCGCGCGGCGGCCTGACCGACATCCTCGGCCCCTCGCTGGATCAGGGCGCGGCGATGGCCGCCGTGGTGCGCATGGTGGCGTCGCGCGAGGTCGGCCTGCTGGTCCAGCTCGATCCGCGACTGGCCCTGCAGATCCCGGCGGTGGAAGGCCCCGCCGCCCGGCTGGGCGAACGCATCGAGGCCGGCGAATTCCCCCTGCTGTCCGCCGCGCTGGCCCGCATGGTCCTGCGCGAACTGATGAGCCCGCGCCGCCTGCGGCCCGGCGATCCCGCCGGAGAGATCGACATCCTGCGCGCCCTCGCCACCGGCCTGACCGCCACCGCCGGTCGGCTGCTGACGCTGGAGGAGGTTCAGAACGCCTTCAACGAACGGTCCAAGGCCCTGGTCACCGCGGACTTCGTAGCGACCTATGTGAAGTCCTGCCGCACCGTCCTGTGCGAAGCCGAATCCCTGACCCGGCTGTGCGAGAACGTCACCGGCGTGGCCAACAAGCGATCCGCCGCCCGCTGGCTCTCGGCCTGCGTCAGCTCGCTGCGCTTCGAATCCGAGATGCGCCAGACCGGAGGCCAGACGGCGGCGCAGAAGCTGGGCGTGCTGGCCGGACTGCAGAAGGCGGCGCGCGCCTGCGGCCTGTCGGACAAGGACGAAGGGGACATCACCGCCGCCATCGGGGCAATCGGCGCGACCGTCGAAGGCGAGGCACGCATCGTCGCGCTTCTGTCGCGATCGCCTGCGCCCGCACCGCAGAAGCTGGCGGCCCTGCTGCGCATGGCGGCGGGCGACACCGCCCCTCTGGGACCGGCGGCGGACCGCGCCAAGGCCGAGGCCCTGAAGCTGTTCCGCGCACCGGATTCCCGCGCCGCGCTGGCAGCTGCGCCCGAGACGCTGGCGCCGCTCAGGACGCTGATGAAGGCGGCCGGGCTGGCAGCCTGAGGCTTTCTTGCCGGGCCGCGGCCAGAAGGCGCCGCCCTTCGGGTCGACCCGACGCGGCTCATTTTTCTCGGGCCGCAGTCAGAAGGCTCCGCCTTCTCGACCCGACGCGGCCTTAGTCAAAAATGTCGAAGATGCTGTCGCGCTTCTTCTTTTTGTAGCGATAGTCGTCGTCGCGACGGTAGCGGTCGTCGCGGTAGCCGGGCTGACCGCCCCACGGCTGCTGGGCCTGTTGCGGCGGATAGTGGGGCTGATGCTGCGGCTGGGGCGGAGGCGGCGCGGCCTGCGGGGCCGAGGCGCGGCCTTCGGCGGTCGCCGAATCCATCAGCTTTTCCAGCTCGCCGCGATCCAGCCAGACGCCCCGGCAGGTCGGGCACATATCGAACTGGACGCCGCCGCGTTCCAGCGTCTGCATGGCGGCATTGTCGTTCGGGCACATCAGAAGGGGCATGCGAAACTCCTCGCGTTTCCTCACAGCTACGTTCCGTGACGGAACTCGCCAACCCCGCGCGGCGATCCGTCGCGCGCTTGCGGGCGGCGGCGACGCTCCCCACTGTCACGCCATGACCGACCTCCCCAGATCGACCGCCGAGGCCATGGGCCGCATGCCCGGCCGTGAGTTGCTGCAAGCCGTGATCGACGGCCGCATCGCGCCCGCCGCCATCGGCGAGACCATGAGCTTCCGTCTCGTCGAGGCCGGCGAGGGCGTCGCGATCTTCGAGGGCGAGACCGGGCCGCACATCCTGAACCCGCAGGGCATGGTGCATGGCGGCTGGGCCCTGACCCTGATCGACAGCGCGACCGGCTGCGCGGCCCACGCCACCCTGCCCGCCGGGGTCGGCTACACCTCGATCTCGACCCAGACCAATTTCACCCGCCCGATCACGGCCGAGACCGGCAAGGTCGTCTGCGAAGGGCGCGTCATCAACGTCGGTCGCCAGATCATCACCGCCGAGGCGACCATCAGGGACAGCGCCGGTCGCCTTCTGGCCCACGGCCAGTCCACGATCATGGTGCTGCAGCCCCGGACGTAGGACCCGCGCCTAGTCCTCGGGCAGGGGCGCCGGCATCAGATTGCCGAACGGCGCGGCGTCTTCCAGCGCCCGCACGAAGGACGGCCGGGCCATCAGCCGGGCATGCCATGCCCTGAGACGCGGGCGATCGCCGAAGGGGACCAGACGGCGGGCGTAGGTCATCAGCGGCGCCGCCGCGCAGTCGGCCAGGGTGAAGGTCTCGCCCGCGCCCCAGGTGCGGCCATCGGCCAGCCGCGCCTCCAGCATGTCCCAGGCGGTCTCCAGTTCCTTCGCATCCTGCTGCAGGGCCGTCTCGTTCGGCGTCCCCGCCCGGCCCAGCCGGTTGAAGATAATCCGGTTCATATTGCCGCCGACATAGGTGTCGAGCACCCGGTCGATGAACCGGGTCTCCAGCGCCGCCTCGGGATCGGAGGGGATCAGCGTCCCGCCGCCGACCAGCCGGTCGAGGTATTCGATGACGATGCTGGACTCGATCACCGTCCGGCCCGCCGCCGTGTCGATCAGGGTCGGCATCTTGGCGAAGGGCGAGACGGCCAGAAAACCTTCCATCGCCTCGGGCGAACCATCGACCAGCTTCAGCGCGAACGGCAGGTCCAGCTCGTACAGGGCGATGGCGGCCTTCTGGCCATAGGCGGCATAGGGGTGCGACCACAGGATCAGGGACATCAGGCGGCCTTCCGGCGAATGAGCAGATGGGTGGCGCGTTCGCCGGGCGTACTGTCGGCGATCTCATAGCCCAGTGCGGGCAGGTCCAGACCTGACCAGAAGGCTTCACCGGCGGCCAGCAACACCGGCGCGACGGCGATGTGCATCTCGTCGATCAGACCGGCGCGCAGATACTGGCGGATCGTCTCCGCCCCGCCGCCGATGCGAATGTCCAGATCGCCCGCCGCCGCCCGCGCCTTCTCCAGCGCCGCCTCCGGTCCGCCGGTCTCGAAATGGAAGACGGTGCCGCCGTCCATCCCGAACGACGCCCGCGGATGATGGGTCAGGACATGGACCGGCACGCGATAGGGTGGTGTGTCGCCCCACCAGCCTTTCCAGGCGTCGTCCGGCCAGTCGCCACGGATCGGTCCGAACATGTTGCGCCCCAGGATCCAGGCGCCGATCCCGGCCATGCCCCGCTCGGCGAAGTCATTGTCGACGCCCGTCTCGCCCTCGCCGGAACCGTACATCCCCTGGAAGGTCCGGGTCGGAAAGAACCACTGGTGCAGACGCTCGCCGCCGGCTCCCAGCGGCGCCTCGAGGCTTTGATCCGGCCCGGCCGCGAAGCCGTCCGCCGAGACCGCATAGCTGCTCACCCGCACCTTGCCGGCCATTCTGTCCTCCCATCCGTCTGTTTCCGCCAGAAGGGCGCAGATGGCGCAATCGGACAAGCCCCGCCCGGATCGAAACCCCGACAAGCTTGGCCGCAACACCCCGTTAATCGACGCGGCGCAGGCTCACTGAAAACTCGTGTTGGGAGAGACGCGGTGTCGACCATGCAGACCGGCAGCTACCGTCGGCAACGGGATCATTTCGAGCCGCAGGACATCGATCCGCAGGAACAGCGCCGGCTGCGCGGCCTGCTGGAGCAGATCGACTATGCGGCCTTCATCGCCAACCGCGAGGTGCTGGCCCAGATGGCGCCCGGCGGGCTGGACGCCTCGACCTTCCAGCGGCTGGCGGTGCTGACCGCCACGGCTCGCGCCAAATGGGTGTCCGAGGGCCTTCGCCAGTCGGAATCCGGCGCCCCGGCCACGGTGGATCAGATCGCCCGACTGACCGCCGCCCGCACTGCCTATGAAGAACTCGCCGAGGTCTATGAAGGCCTGCGCCGGATGGTGGAGCGGGGCTACATCACCCTGCGCTGACGCGGAACGCCCGCGTCAGTTCAGCGGCTGGGGCCGGGTCGTGATCGGCGCGTCCGGATCGGCCGAGGGACGCTCGGCGGCCGTCGGCGGCGGCCCGGCGGGCTCCTGGGCGATGGGCGGGGCCGTGATCACCACCGCGGGCGGAGGCGTCTGGACCGGCGCGGGCTGAGCCGTCGCCGGGGCCGGGGTCGCGCGCGACGGGGTCGGCGCGGTCGTCGGCGATGCGGAACGGGCGGGCGGCGCGCTGGCCGCCGGAGCCGGAACCGGGGCAGTGACCGGAGCAGGCGTCGCCGGGGCCGCGACGTCTTCGGGCTGCGCCTCGACCGGCGCGGCAGCAGGGGCTTCGACCGGCAGGGCCGGAGCGGCGGGCGTCGCCGGAGCCACCGGGGCGGCTGCGGGCGCGAGCGCGGGCGTCGCGACCTCCCTGCTCAGGAACCACCAGCCCCCAAGGGCGACAGCCAGAACCGCAACCGCCGCGCCGGCGTACAGCGGCAGGCGACCGGAGGCGGCGGGACGGGTCACGGCGGCCTCGCGGCGCGGGGCGGCGACGACCACATCAGGCAGGACGGTGACGTCGGGCTCCGGCTCCACCGCGGTCACCGGCGCCTCCACGACCGGTTCAGGCTGCGGGAGCGGGCGGACGATCAGGTCCGGCTCATCGGCGAACAGGGACGGATCGGGCACGACCCGGCGCGGCGCGTCCGGATCGGCGACGGGTTGGGGCTGGACCGGCGCGAAGGACGGCTGCGGCGCCGGTTGCGGGGCGGCGCGCGGGATCATCGATCCACTCAGGATGCCCGACGACCGCGGCGTGAGCGGAGGCATGGTCGGTGCGGGCGCCGGAGCCGGTCGGGCCGGAGCCGCGGAAGGCGGAAGGCCGCCCGCCCGGAAGACGGTCGCCGGCGGACGGCCCCAAGTCACGGCGGCGCGCCGGAAGGGCTCCGGTTGCGGCTGTCCGTTCACCGGCGTGTTGTTCGCCGTCGGGGTCTTCTCGTCGGTCATGCAGCCTCCCGCGCCATGACGGCGCGTCTCTCCTGAACGCAAACAGGCGCCGAAGGTGGCGACCGATCTGGCCGCTTTCGTGACGGCCTAATTTTTGAGGCGATAGCCCGTGCGGAACATCCAGAACACAATGGCCAGACAGGTCAGGAAGAAGC
>JAVHYH010000202.1 GCA_031119155.1 Brevundimonas sp. | reverse complement strand
CCATGAGCCTGTCCCCCTCCAAGCCCGGTCTGGTGCGCCTGCGTCCTGCGACGCCGGACGACGCGCCGCTGCTGGCGGCCTGGGACCGGGAGCCGCATGTGATCGCCTGCTCCAGCGACGACGAGAGGGCAGAGGTCGCGTTCGGCGGACAGGACTGGATCGAGGAGATCGCGGCGGGCTCGCCGCTGAGCTTCCACGTCGTCGCCGAGGTCGACGGACGGCCCATCGGGGTGATGCAGGTGTGCGACCCGCATCTGGAGCCGACCCATTACTGGGGCGAGATCGAGCCGGACCTGCGGGCCATCGATATCTGGATCGGTCCGGCGGACGCGCTCAATCGCGGCTACGGCACGCAGATGATGACGCTGGCGATCAGGGACGCCTTCGCCGATCCGCGGGTGAAGGCTATCGTCATCGACCCACTGAACACCAATGTGACGGCGCATCGCTTCTATGAGCGGCTGGGGTTCACGGTGGTGGGGCGACGGATGTTCGATGAGGACGACTGTCTGGTGATGCGGCTGGACCGGGCGACGTGGGAAGCGAGAGACGCGGCATGACCTTCCTCAATCCGTCCCCGACCCTGCCCGCCCTGGATCAGCGCGCCCGCGACATCTTCCGGCGCATTGTCGAAAGCTATCTGCAGACCGGCGAGCCCGTGGGGTCGCGGACGCTGGCGATGAGCGGGGTCAGCCTGTCGCCGGCCTCGATCCGCAACACCATGCAGGATCTGACGCTGGCGGGCCTGCTGGCCTCGCCGCACACCTCGGCCGGGCGGATCCCGACCCATGCGGGCCTGCGGCTGTTCGTCGACGGTCTGCTGGAGATCGGCGACATTTCCACGGAGGAGCGGCGCGAGATCGACGGGCGGCTGGCCGGGCGCGGGCGCAGCTTCGATGAGGCGCTGAACGAGGCCTCGTCCCTGCTGTCCGGTCTGGCGGGCGGGGCGAGCATCGTCGCCAGTCCGGTGCGCGACGCCGGGGTCAAGCATGTGGAGTTCGTGGCGCTGGGTCACGATCAGGCGCTGGCGGTGCTGGTCGGCGACGACGGCTCGGTCGAGAACCGGCTGATGCCGCTGAAGGCCGGCGTCACACCCTCGACCCTGCAGGAGGCGTCCAACTTCCTGAACGCCCGTCTGCGCGGTCGCCCGCTGCACGAGGCGCGCACCGAGATGCGGACCGAACTGGATCTGGCGAAGCGAGAGCTGGACGCCACCGCCGCGCGGCTGGTCGAGGACGGACTGGCCGCCTGGTCGGGCGGGGCCGAGCGCGAGCGGGCGCTGATCGTGCGGGGCCGTGCCAACCTGCTGCAGGACGCCGGTGCGATGGAGGATCTGGAGAAGGTCCGCGTCCTGTTCGACGATCTGGAGCAGAAGGAACAGCTGATCGGCCTGCTGGACGGGGTGTCCTCGGCCCAGGGCGTCCGCATCTTTATCGGCGCCGAAACGCGCCTGTTCTCACTTTCGGGTTCCGCCGTGATCGCGGCGCCCTATATGAGCGGCCGACAACGGGTTCTGGGCGCCATCGGCGTGATCGGACCCGCAAGACTGAACTACGCCCGTGTCATCCCGTTGGTGGACTATACCGCCCGGGTGCTGGGCCGGATGCTGGACGGACAAGAGACGTGAACGACACCCCCGACTACGATCCCGAAACCGAACTGGACGCCGACATCGGCGAGGCCGAAGGCTTTGGCGGCGACGACCTGGCCCCGCTGGACGCCGTGATCGCCGAGCGCGACCAGTGGAAGGACCGCGCCCTGCGCGCCGTGGCCGAGGCCGAGAACACCAAGCGCCGGGCCGAGACCCAGAACAACGACGCCCGCGCCTACGCCATCCAGAAGTTCGCGCGTGACCTGCTGGTCGTGGCCGACAATCTGGAGCGCGCCATCCAGGCCGCGCCCAAGGAGGCCGACGGCGCCGCCGCCGGTCTGACCGAAGGGCTGGAGCTGACCCAGAAGGCCCTGTTCTCGGCCTTCGAGGCCAACAACCTCAAGCGCGTCGCGCCCGAGCCGGGCGAGGTCTTTGACCCGCACCTGCATCAGGCGATGATGGAACAGCCGTCCGACACGGTTCAGGGCGGTCAGGTGATCCAGACCCTGCAGGCCGGCTACGCCCTGTTCGGCCGCACCGTGCGCCCGGCCATGGTCGTCGTCGCCGCCAAGGGCTCCGGCGCCGCCGCGGGCAACGCCGCCTATGCGGCGGCCCAGGCGAATGGCGGGAATTTCGACGGCAAGGCCTGAGACCTTCCGTCGGAGCAGGTGAATGAGGGGATGCCGGAAGCGGCGTCCCCTTTTTCATTTCGCGCTCGTCAGCGCTTCAGCCGGGCCTCGAAGAAGGCCAGCAGCTTGGCCCAGCCGTCGGCGGCGTCGGCGGCGCGGTAGCTGTCGCGGTAGTCGGCGTGGAAGCCGTGCGGGGCGTCCGGATAGACGACGATCTCGCTCGAGGTCTGGCCCGCACGCGCCAGGGCGCGCCTCATGGCCTCGACGCTGGGCAGGGGGATGCCGGTGTCGGTCTCGCCGTACAGGCCCAGCACCGGCGACTTGAGATCATCGGCCAGATCGACTGGCCAGGGCTGGCCGCTCGAAATCTGCTCCGGCGTGGCGTTGGCGGCGGGGGCCAGACGACCGTACCAGGCGACGCCGCCGTCGATGACGGCGAAGCGGGCGCAGGCCTGCCAGGTGACCTTGCCGCCCCAGCACCAGCCGGTGATGCCCACCTTGTCGCCATCGGCCCAGAGCTGCTGGCTGACCCAGTCGAGGGTGGCCGAGACGTCGCCCATCACCTGCTCATAGCCCGCCGCCGAAACGATCTGCATGATGCGGGTCATGTCGGTCAGGGGCGCCGGATCCTCGACCCGGTTGAAGAAGGCCGGGGCGACGGCGACGTAACCGGCCTTGGCCAGACGACGGCAGATGTCGCGGATGTATTCGTGCACGCCGAAGATCTCGGACACCACGATCACGACGGGGAAGGGGCCGTCTCCGGCCGGGCGCGCCACATAGGCCGGCAGGTCGAAGCCGTCGGGCGCCGGATAGGTCACGTCCTCGGCGACCAGACCGGTGCTGTCCGTGCTCACCGGGGCGGCCTGTGCGGCCAGCGCAGCGGGCGCATAGCCGGCGAAGAACAGGCCCCCGACGGCGCCCGCGCCCAGGGTGCGGCGGTTCAGGATCATGTCTTCGGCCTGCGGACCTTCGGGGCGGATCAGCGTCATGGGCGGGCTCCGGTTTTTGCGTGGCCGGACAGTGGGGGCGGCCCCCTGCGCCGTCGAGTCACGATTACCGTGAAGTCTGACGTTCGACGGGGACAGCGCGCCTGAGGGTCAGGTTGATCCGCCCGCCGCCGTCCAGCAACTGTGATGAGCCGGGCAACAGCCGGTCGATCCCGTGGCGCGCCAGCCGGGCGGGGCCGGTCAGGGCGCAGACGTCGCCGGAGGCCAGACGCACGGAGCGGGTGGCGCCGCCCTCCGCCGGACCGATGCGAAAGACGGCGGTGTCGCCCAGCGAGACGGAGAGCACCGGCGCGGTCAGGTCGGCCTCGTCCCGGTCCTGATGCAGGCCCATCTTCGCCTCGTCCCGGTACAGATTGACCAGACAGGCGTCCGGCGGCTCTGGCCAGCCGGTCAGGTCGCGCCACAGGTCGAGCAGGACGGGCGGTATCGGCGGCCACGGCCGTCCGCTGACCGGATGGGTAGTCTGGTAGCGATAGCCGTCGCGATCCGAGACCCAGCCCAGCGGCCCCAGATTGGTCATCCGCACCGAGAAGGGACGGCCGCCGGGCGTCACCGGTCGATAGAAGGGGCTGTCCGCCACGGCCGCGCGAATCTCGGCCAGCAGCGCCTGCTGCGCCTTGGCGTCGAGCGCGCCCGGCCACAGGCGAAAGCCCTCCAGTCCGGTGTCGATTTCGCGCGGGGTGATCATGCGCCCTTGTTCTAGGAAGTCGGGATGGCGGGCGGAAGGCGGAGGATGACGCGCTCCGGTCCTCCGGCTAAGCCTTGCGGATGATCCGCGCCCTGATCCCTCTCGCTCTTGTCCTCGGCCTGACCGCCTGCGGTTCGGGCGAGCCCGCGGGCGCCGCCGCGCCGCAACCGACGACGCTGGTCGTGCTGGACGCCGGGCACGAGACCGCCGCCCTGGCCCCGAACAGTTCGATGCGTCTGGTGTCGAAGGGCGATGGCGAGGTCCTGCTGAGCGCCGGGTTCTTCAATCGCAACGAGATGGCGCGGGTCGGCCTGCCGGCGCGCGCGGCCTGGGCGCCGGATTCGCGACGCCTGTTCATCAATGATCCGGGCAATGCGGCGCTGGGCGCGGTGCGGGTGTTCGACGTCGCCTCCAACGGCGTGGGGACCGAGCGGACGCAGGCGCATCGCACCGCCGTGGCCGAGCTGGTGCGGATGAACGGCTGCGTCTCCGCGCCGGAGGGGGACGTGGCCACCGCCGGCCTGGCCTGGGCCGCAGACGGGGCGCAACTGTATGTCCTGGCCGAGGTGCGGCGCGGCACGGGTGGCTGCCTGTGGGACAGGGTCGCCAGCATCATCGTCGTGACGGACATCGAGAGCGGGCGTCTTCTGGAGGCCCTGCCCGCCGATGAGGCTCGGCGGCGGCATCCTGGACTTCCCGGGGCGTAACGCGGTTTTAAAGCGGCTTGTGCCAGAAGGCGCGCATGGAACGTCGCGCCCTTCTCGGTCTCGCAGCCGTCGCTGCCGCCACCGCCGCAACCTCGCCCGCCGCCGCCTCGGACGGGGGTGGCAGTGCGTCGGGGAACAGCTATCTCGGCCTGCCGACGGTGACGGGCAATGTCCGTCGCCCCGGCGGCGGTCTCGGCGTGATGACGGTGGAGGTCGGGGTGGATACGCCGGACGCCGCCCTCAGGACGCGGGTGGCCCAGTCGGCTCCGCGCCTGCGCGCCGCCTATGCGCAGGTCGTCCAGCAGCACGCCGCCTCCCTGCTGCCGGGCGCTCCGCCGGACATCGAGCGCCTCGTCTCGTCCCTGCAGACCGCCACCAACACCCTGATGGGCCGCGCCGGCGCGCGCCTGCTCATCGGGACGGTGATGGTGGTTTGAGGAGGGAGTAGGGCTTAGGAATTAGGAATTAGGGAGATCGCGCAAACCGCGCGCAGCGCGCCCTAATTCCTAATTCCTAATTCCTAAGCCCTAATTCCTGCTACCTTTTAGTCCTTCGTCGGACTCACCTGCGTCTCGTCCCCGTACGTCAACGCCAGGAAGACGTCTTCCAGATCGGGGTCCTCGGTGGAGATGTCGGCGATGGTGACGCCGGCGGCGCGGACGGCGGCCAGCACATGCTCGACCGACGACTGGCCCTTCTTGTAGCTGATGGCGAAGGCCCCGTTGGCGCGGGGGACGACGTCAAAGCCCGGCACGACCGGCAGGCCGTCCAGCTCGCCCTCGGGCGTCACCACGACGTTGCGGGTGTCCAGACGGCGCAGCAGCTGCGGCGTCGGCTCGCAAGCGACCACCTGGCCCCGGTTCATGATGGCGATGGTGTCGCAGAGCTCCTGCGCCTCCTCGAGGTAGTGGGTGGTCAGCAGGATGGTCACGCCCTCGGCGTTGATCTTGCGGACGTATTCCCACAGCTGGCGACGCAGCTCGACATCCACCCCGGCGGTTGGCTCGTCGAGGATCAGGATGGGCGGATTGTGCACCAGCGCCTTGGCCACCATCAGGCGGCGCTTCATGCCGCCGGACAGGGCGCGGACATAGG
>JAVHYH010000007.1:16263-25702 GCA_031119155.1 Brevundimonas sp. | reverse complement strand
ATGCGACGGCAGACCTCGATGCCCGACAGCTTGGGCAGCATCCAGTCGAGCAGGACCAGATCGGGCAGGCGCTCGTCGATCTGGAGCATGCCTTCCTCGCCGTCCGAGGCGACGACGACCTTGTAGCCCTCTTTTTCGAGGTTGTAGGACAGCAGCGTCGCCAGCGCGTCCTCGTCTTCCATCACCAGAACATAGGGCTGCACGTGAGGCTCTCCGGTAGGGATCAGGCGGGGGTCGGCAGGTCGCCGTCAGTCTCGGGGTTCCAGCGCGGGCGTTCGCCCGTGAACTCCAGACCGGTGATTTCGTAATGGATGGTCTCGGCGATGTTGGTCGCGTGGTCGCCGATGCGTTCCAGGTTCTTGGCCATGAACAGCAGGTGGGTGCAGGCGCTGATCGTGCGCGGGTCGCCCATCATGTAGGTCAGCAGCTCGCGGAACAGGGCGTTGTAGTGCTCGTCGACCTCATCGTCGGTGTTCCACACGGCGATGGCGCGATCAACTTCACCGACTGCATAGGCGTCCAGCACGTCACGCAGGCGCATGGAGACCAGCTTGCCCATTCGCTCGATGGAGCGGGTGAGGGGCTGCATCGGCTCGCCTTCGGCCAGGATCAGCGCGCGCTTGGCGATGTTCTTGGCCAGGTCGCCGGTGCGCTCCAGGTCCACCGCCAGCTTCATCGCCGACAGGGTCTTGCGCAGGTCCGAGGCGACCGGCTGGCGCAGGGCGATCAGGCGGATGGCCTTCTTCTCGATGTCGCGGTGCATGGCGTCCAGACGGACGTCACGCTCGACCACGGCCTTGGCGAGGGCCACATCGCGGCGGGCCACGGAATCGACGGCGTCGGCGACCTGGGCCTCGGCCAGACCACCCATGCGGGCGACCTCGGCGGTCAGTTGGTTCAGTTCGTCGCCATAGGCCTTGACGGTGTGCTGGTTCATCAGCCGAAGCGCCCCGTGATGTAGTCGAGGGTCCGCCGCTCGCGCGGGTTGGTGAAGATTTCCTCGGTCGGGCCGGTCTCAACCAGACGGCCGAGGTGGAAGAAGGCGGTGCGTTGCGAGACGCGCGCGGCCTGGGCCATCGAGTGGGTGACGATGACGATGCAGTAGCGCTCGCGCAGTTCGTCGATCAGTTCCTCGATCTTGGCGGTGGCGATCGGGTCCAGGGCCGAGCAGGGCTCGTCCATCAGGATGACTTCAGGCTCGACCGCGATGGCGCGGGCGATGACCAGACGTTGCTGCTGGCCGCCCGACAGGCCGGTGCCCGGGGCGTGCAGACGGTCGGCGACCTCGTCCCACAGGCCGGCGCGCTTCAGCGAGGCCTCGACGATGAGGTCCAGATCGGCCTTGGACGAGGCCAGGCCGTGGATGCGCGGGCCGTAGGCGACGTTCTCGTAGATCGACTTGGGGAAGGGGTTCGGCTTCTGGAACACCATGCCGACGCGGGCGCGCAGCAGGACGGGATCGACCGCCTTGGCGTTGATGTCCTCGCCGTCCATGTCGATCCGGCCGGTGACCTTGGCGTGGCTGATCGTGTCGTTCATGCGGTTCATGGTCCGCAGGAAGGTCGACTTGCCGCAGCCCGACGGGCCAATCAGGGCCGTGACGGTCTTGTCCGGAATATCCAGCGAAACGTCGAACAAGGCCTGCTTGCCGCCGTAGAAGACGGAGACGTCGCGGGCGGCGATCTTGGTCGGGCCGACCGGGCCGGTGCTGGGCGTGACGGTCGGGGCGGTGATGACGCCGGCGTCTTCAGCGGGCGCGCCGCCTTCGGAGCCGTCCGCAGCACGGAAGATTTTCGAGAACATGGGGCTTACCACCGGCGTTCGAAGCGCCGGCGCAGCAGGATGGCGGCGGCGTTCATGACGATCATGAAGGCGAGCAGGACCAGGATCGCGGCGGCGGTCCGCTCGTGGAAGGCGCGTTCCGACGCGTTCTCCCAGATATAGACGAGTGAGGGCAGGGCGCCCGCGGGCTCGACCACGCTGTGCGGCAGGCCGGGCACGAAGCTGACCATGCCGATCAGCAGCAGGGGGGCGGTTTCGCCGAGCGCGTGGGCCATCGAGATGATGGCGCCGGTCATCACGCCGGGCATGGCCAGCGGCAGGGTGTGCTGGAAGACCGTCTGGGTCTTCGAGGCGCCCATGGCCAGCGCGGCCTCGCGGATCGAGGGCGGCACGGCCTTCAGCGAGGAACGGGTGGCGATGATGATGGTCGGCAGGGCCATCAGGGCCAGCACCAGACCGCCGACCAGCGGGCTGGCGCGGGGCAGGTGCATCCAGTTGATGAACAGGGCCAGACCCAACAGGCCGTAGATGATCGACGGCACGGCGGCGAGGTTGTTGATGTTGACCTCGATGATGTCCGTGATCCGGTTCTTCGGGGCGAACTCCTCGAGATACAGGGCCGCGCCGACGCCCAGCGGGATGGCGATCAGGGCGGTGACCAGCAGCATCAGGGCCGAACCGATGACGGCGCCCAGCACGCCGGCCAGTTCAGGCTCGGTCGAGTCGCCGCGGGTGAAGATGGCGCTGTTGAAGTGGGCCGAGACGTGGCCGTCGGCCTTCATTCGGTCCAGCCAGGCGATCTGCTGGTCCGACAGGCGGCGCTGGTCGGCGGGGGTGGCCTTGGAGATCTCGCCCTTGAAGTAGAGGTCGGCGTCGTCCGACATCGGGGCGGCGAGGGTGATGGTCTGGCCGATGACGCCCGGCTGGCGCGTGACGCGCTCGGCTGCGACGAATTTCAGCTCGGACGAGAAGAGGCTGCGCAGGGTCTTGGCCTTGGTCCCCTCGGCGTCGTCCTGTTCACCCATCCGGGCCAGCTGCTGCTCGGCGACCAGCAGCTCGAAATTGGTGCCCTGCGGATAGCCGCGGTCGATCCGCGCCGGGTCCATATAGACCGGCAGGGTGACCGAGTGGCTGTAGAAGGCGGTGTGGCCCTGATCGATGATGCGGCCCAGCAACAGCAGCAGGAAGCCGACGGCCACGCCGATGGCCAGCAGGCCGTACAGGCGGAACCGGGTCTCGCGGGCGTAGCGCTTCTTCAGGCCCGCGCGCAGACGATCGACGCGCTGCGGGTCGGCGTTGGGCGCACTCTGGGTCACGGGGGCGTGGTCGGCTGCGTCAGTCATATTGCTGCCGGTAGGTCTGGACGATGCGCTGGGCGACGATGTTCAGCAGCAGGGTCACGAGGAACAGGGTCAGGCCGAGACCGAAGGCCGACAGCGTCTTGGGGCTGTTGAACTCCTGGTCGCCGGTCAGAAGGGTGACGATCTGGACGGTGACGGTGGTGACCGTCTCCAGCGGGTTGAGGGTCAGCTTGGCGGCGAGGCCGGCGGCCATGGTGACGATCATGGTCTCGCCGATGGCGCGCGACATGGCCAGCAGCATGGCGCCGGCGACGCCGGGCAGGGCGGCGGGCAGCAGCACGCGCTTCACCGTCTCGGACTTGGTCGCGCCCATGGCGTAGGAGCCGTCGCGCAGCGACTGGGGCACGGCGTTGATGATGTCGTCCGACAGGGAGCTGACGAAGGGGATCAGCATGATGCCCATGACGCCGCCAGCGACGAGGGCCATCTGGTTCTGGACGAGCATCAGATACTGGCCGAGGCCGTCCAGCGGTCCGCCGACGAACCAGCTGCCGATGGTGTTGAAGAACACCCGCATGAAGGGGCCGACGGTCAGGGCGGCGAAGAAGCCGTAGACGACGGTCGGGACGCCGGCGAGGATCTCGAGGATCGGCTTTACCGTCGCGCGGAAGGTGGGGCCCGCGTACTCCGACAGGTAGATGGCAGAGAACAGGCCGACCGGCGCGGCGACGACCATGGCGATGATCATGATCAGGAAGGTGCCGGCGAACAGCGGCAGGGCGCCGAAGGCTCCGGACGACCCGACCTGATCGGCGCGGATGGCGGTCTGCGGGCTCCACTGGGTGCCGAACAGGAACTCGGTGACCGGCACCGAGGAGAAGAAGCGGAAGGAGTCGTAGATCAGCGAGGCGACGATGCCGACCGTGGTCAGGACCGCGACCGCCGAACAGGCGAACAGGGCGCCGACGATCCAGCCCTCGACCCGGTTGCGGGCGCGCATGCCCGGACGGATCTGGCTGAACACGAACAGGGCGCCCAGCAGGGCGGCGAGGGCGGCGCCGACGACGCCGGCCAGGGCCAGCATGCTGTGGATGCGGGCGGCGCGCTGGCCTTCCTGCGGCAGGAGTTCGGCGTAGGGGGCGGGCCAGATCTGCATCGCCTCGCGTCCGGCGCCGACGGCCTGGGCGTCCGAATAGAAGGCCTGGCGGCGGAAGGGTTCAAGCTGCTGGACCGCCTCGGGCGCGCCGGAGGCCATCATCTGCTGCTCGACCGGGCCCGAGAATACGGCGGCGCCCAGCAGGACGACGAGGGCCGGGACGGCGGTCCAGATCAGGGCGTAAGCGCCGTGCTGGGCCGGGCGCGAGTGGACGCGCTGCCCCTGTGAGCGGCGTTGCGCCAGCGCTCGACCGCCGAAATAGGCGGCGACGGCTGCGGCGATCAGGATCGGCAGAAAGAGCCAGGTCATGAGGATCCGGGAGGAGAATCGGAACAGTCCGGTCGCCCGGTTCGCCCCGCGGCGGAAACTGCCCTTGAATGGTCAGTGGATTAAGACGGCTGCGTGACAGTTCTGTTACAGCGTCGGACCCCGTGTCGCAGCGCCGTCACGCGGCGGGCGTCTGGGCGGCGGCCCGTTTCTCTGCGACCGGGAAATAGGCGGTGAAGACAGCCCCTTGGCCGGGGGCGCTCTCGACCGTCAGGCCGCCGCGGTGGCGGTTGACGATGTGCTTGACGATGGCGAGGCCCAGGCCGGTGCCCTGCCGTTCGCCGCTCTTCTGGCCCTCGACGCGATAGAAGCGTTCTGTCAGGCGGGGTAGGTGTTCGCGGGCCATGCCGGGGCCGTGGTCGCGCACGGTGATGGCGGCATAGCGTTTGCCGGGTTCGCGGTCCGGGGTGACCAGCGGCAGGCGGGTGATGCCGCCCTCGCGGTTACCGCCGGACCAGGGCGCGGCGGCCTCGTCGAGGCTGACGTCGGGGCGGATGACGATGTCGACCGTGTCGCCCGACGGCGAGTATTTGATCGCGTTGTCGACCAGGTTCTGGACCACCTGGACGATCTCGTCGCGGTCGCCGTTGACCGGGGCGGACAGGTCGCGATCCTGCATCAGGACGGACACCGAACGCTCGGCGGACAGGATGCTGACGGCGTCCATGACGTCGACGGCGGCGCGGGCCAGATCGACCCGGCCGGATGGCGGGACGTGCTCGTTCAGCTCGATCCGGCTGAGCGACAGCAGGTCGGCGACGAGGCGGCTCATGCGGTCGGCCTGCACCGCCATGATGTCGAGGAAGCGGTCGCGGGCCTTGGGGTCGTCCTTGGCGTGGCCCTTCAGCGTCTCGATGAAGCCGGCCAGCGAGGCGAGCGGCGTCTTCAGCTCGTGCGAGGCGTTGGCCAGGAAGTCGACGCGCATCAGCTCCATGCGACGCACGTCGGTCTCGTCCCGCAGGACCAGCAGGGCCAGGGTTCCGTCGTTGGCGGGGGCGGCGAGGGGACGGGTCAGGGCGCGCCAGTGGCGGGTCTGGGCGCCGACGCCGGCATAGTCTGTGGTGCGGGCGATGCCGCCGAACAGGGCCTCGTCCACCGCCTCCAGCACTGAGGGCTCGCGCACCGCCGAGACCAGCAGCGCGCCTTCGCGCTGGATGCGGAAAAGCTCGCGCGCGGCGGCGTTGGCCAGCACCACGCGACGCCCGGCGATGTCGTCCGCCTCGCCGCCCGACACCACCAGAACAGGGTCGGCCAGGGCCTCGAAGGCGTTCTCCAGCAGGCGCTGGTCGGCGGCGGTCGCCTGCGTCTGGGGCGCGACGTCCTCGGGAACCTCGCCGAGCACGGAGGCGCGGCGCGGGCGGCGGTTCACGGCCCAGGTGAAGACGGTCACCAGCAGGGCGCCGCCGATCAGCGGCCCGGCGATCTGCGGGTGGAAGACGGCCAGCACCAGCAGCACCACGACAGACACGCCCGCGCTGGCGCCCGCCGTCCACAAACGGGACGCCGAGGACGGGGCGACGGGAGACTGTGCGGCTTCGTAGGGCATTGCCATCCGGACGGAACGCGGGGCGGGCGAGTCGTATGCACCGAACATGACACGGAATTCATGACAATCGATCCGGGAACCCTTCGTCGGCTGGTTGTCAAACGTCCTTTACATGCATAGGCTGACGCCAAAGTTGTCCATGGAGGGGTTGATGACAGCGGCTTTGAGGCTGGAGGGCGTGAGCAAGCGATACGGCGAATTCCAGGCCGTGCGCGATCTCAGCTTCGAGGTGCCGAAGGGTTCGATCTGCGGATTCCTCGGGCCGAACGGGGCGGGCAAGACCTCGACCCTGCGGATGATCCTGGGCCTGCAGCCCGCGACGGCGGGGCGGATCGAGATCCTGGGCGCCGACGACGGGCGCAAGGTGCGCGACCGGATCGGTTTCCTCCCGGAGGAGCGTGGTCTCTACAAGAAGATGACGCCGGTGGACGCCATCGCCTTCTTCGGTTCGCTGAAGGGCCTGCCGCTCAGCGAGGGTCGCAAGCGGGCGAAAGAGATGCTGGACGCCCAGGGACTGGCCGCGTCCAAGCGCAAGAAGATGAAGGAGCTGTCCAAGGGGATGGCCCAGAAGGTCCAGCTGATCTCGTCGGTGGTGCACCGTCCCGAGTTCGTCATCCTGGACGAGCCCTTCTCGGGTCTCGACCCGGTCAACCAGCAGGGGCTGGAGCAGATGATCCGGGGGCTGGCCGCCGACGGGGCGACGGTCCTGTTCTCGACCCACGTGATGCAGCACGCCGAGCGGCTGTGCGACAAGGTCGTGCTGCTGGCCCGGGGGCGGAAGGCGTTCGAGGGCACGGTGACCGAGGCGCGGGCGACCTCGCGCCGCTTCCTGGAGCTGGAAGGCGCCATCGATCCGGATCAGGCCGCGCGCCTGCCGGGCGTGACGGGGGTTGAGGTCCTGTCCGACGCTGACGGCGTTCGGGTGCTGAAGGCCGCGATGGACAAGGGCGTTCACGGGCAGGACGCCCTGAAGGCCGCCTTCATCGGCGGGCTGGACGTGCGCCGTTTCGAGCTGCGCGAGCCGACCTTGCATGACGCCTTCATCGACCTGACGGGCGACCGGCCCGATGTCGACCAGACCGTGAAGCCGACCGGCGCGGAGGCCGCCCGATGAACCGCATGTTCCTGATCGCGCGGCGCGAATACGCCGCCTACGCCATGACCGCAGGGTTCTGGATCTCCCTGCTGGCCTTCCCGCTGTTCGCGGTGCTGGGCGGCGCCGTGCCGGTGCTGATCAAGTCCTCGGAGCCTGTGCGCGAGGTCGTGGTGATCGAGGAAGGGCCGCAGGCTGCGGGCCTGAGCGCCTCCATCCAGGACGCCCTGCGTCGCGACGCCGATCGCCAGCGCGAGCGCAACGAGGAGGCGATGAAGAAGGCGGCCGCCGCCAGCGGCGGCGCGGCCAATCCGGCGGCGACGCAAGGGGCCATGGCCTCGCTGTCGCGGCCCTCGCTCAAGATCGTGCCGACGCCTGCCGACATCGCCTCGGCGACGCCGGGGGCGGCGCAGGATGCGGTGGTGCGTCGTTATCTGACGGATGAAACCCCCAAGGATCAGCGCCTGAACGCCGTGGTCTTCCTGAGCCGGGACGCGGCCGGGAAGCCCGCCGCCCGGGTGTGGAGCGCGCGCGCCACCGATGACACGGTCGAGGACTTCGTTCGTGACGCCCTGCGCTCGGCCAACCGCAAGTCGGTGTTTGAGGGCGCAGGGATCGATGCCGGGGTGGTCGAGGCGGCTGAGAAATTCCGCCCTGACGTCAAGGCCTTCTCGCCTCAATCCGCGAGCGGCGGCGAGGTGTCGTTCCGTGACCGTCTGCCCGTGATCATGGGACTGGCCGGCGGCTTCCTGCTGTGGTCGCTGATCATCACTGGCGCCTCCATCCTGCTGAACAGCGTGATGGAGGAGAAGTCGAACAAGATCCTCGAGGTGCTGCTGTCCTCGGCCTCCACGACCGAAATCCTGGCGGGCAAGGTGCTGGGCGTGGCCCTGCTGACCCTGACGATGCTGGCGGCGTGGGGCGGGCTTGGTGTCGGGGCGCTGGCGTTCTTCCAGCCGCAGTACGCCGCCATGGTCGGCGACATCCTGTGGCAGGGCGGGATGCTGGCCTGGTTCGTGGCCTTCATGGTCGGCGGCTATCTGATGTACGCGGTGCTGTTCGCGGCCATCGGAGCCTTCTGCGAGACGCCGCGCGACGCCCAGACGCTGATGGGGCCGATCATGATGGTGCTGGTTGTGCCGATCATGGTGATGTCGATGGCCCTGCGCTCGCCGGACGCGCCGGTGATCCAGATCCTGTCGTGGGTGCCCTTCTTCACCCCGTTCCTGATGATGGCCCGTCTGCATTCGGACGTGCCGGTCGGAGAGCTGATCGGGGCCATGGCCGGGATGTTCGCCTTCGCCCTGTTCATGGTCTGGGTGTCGGGGCGCGCCTTCCGGGCGGGCGCCCTGTCGGATGTGAAGCTGAGCTGGAAGAGCTTCGCCGGCGCGATCCGGGGCGGGGGGAACTAGGGTCCCAGCCATCGGACAACAGAAAGGGCCGCTCCGGCGTCGGGGCGGCCCTTTTTGTTTGTGTGGTCACCGGCGAGGCGCCCGGGGCGGTCAGGGCCAGCGGGTGAAGCCCTCGCTGAACCAGTAGACGACGGGAATGGCTACGATCGCCACAGCCGAGAACACGGCGGCCACGCCGCCGACGACGAAGAGGGTTCGGAGAGCCGCCTGTTTCATGAGGCCACTTTCTCGCATGCCGCGATCCTGACAAGTGGAAGTGGTGTCGCACCCGTGAAGCCGCCCCGGGCGGCGTCAGTGTCCCTGCTTGAGTTCGATCCGCAGCGCCCGGAACGGCTCCGAGCCGCCGTTGTGGATGGCGTGGGGGCCTTCCGGCTGGAACCACAGCGCTGGCGGGGGCGGGCCTTCCGGCAACTGCACACGGCGGACTTCCACCAGTGCGCCGTCCCGCTCCTCGAACAGGATGTCCGTGAGAGGCTGGGCGTTCTGGATATGCATGACGCTGGGCCAGCGGTGGACGTGGGGCGGTTCGGTTTCGCCCGGCGCCACGGTGACGGCGAGAACACGGACCTGATCGTTCTCGAAGACCACGACGTGATTGCCGGGCGCGGCGGCGACGGCATCCAGCGGATCCGTCTGGACGGCGAGGGTGAGAGCGAGGGCGAGCGCCAGCATGGGAGCCTCCGGGGACGGGAAGACCGGACGGTAACGGCGTTCGACAGGGTGGCAAGCGTGTCCGGGCAAAGAAAAAGGGCTGCTTCCGAAGAAGCAGCCCTTCGATCTTTCAGCCTTGCGGCCCGGTCTTACCGGGGAGCGCGGGGCTTC
>JAVHYH010000007.1:0-16253 GCA_031119155.1 Brevundimonas sp. | reverse complement strand
GGGCAATCCTCCCCCGATCTTTCAACCGCTCATCTCGGCGAAGGCCGGGAACCAGATTCATCCAGAGCCTCAGCAGGGTTTCACCTGGGCCCCGGCCTTCGCCGGGGTGAGCGGGGTTCCAGTTGCCCCCAAACGCCAAAAAGGCCGCGCACCGGAGAGTGCGCGGCCTTTTCGATGTCTAGCGAGCCGGTCGGCCCGCCGAAGATTTAGCGCGAGGGCTTCTTCGGCGCGGCGATCAGGCCTTCGCGCTGGGCGCGCTTGCGGGCCAGCTTGCGGGCGCGACGGACGGCTTCAGCCTTCTGGCGAGCACGCTTTTCCGACGGCTTTTCGTAATGCACGTGACGCTTCATTTCGCGGAAGCTGCCTTCGCGCTGCATCTTCTTCTTCAGGGCCTTGAGGGCCTGATCGACGTTGTTGTCGCGGACGAAAATCTGAACCAGGTGAAACTCTCCTTTGGCCGCCCGCCGCGTCCTGTGAGGGAGACGGGCAGACAAATAAAATTCGTGCTCCCGAGCCGGGGCTCGCGAGGGAAGGCGGGCAGATACACGAGCCCACCCGGTCTGTCCAGATCGTCGCGGCACATTGTGAAGGCTCGAAACGCCCGCGTGACGGGCGTATGCTGCCCGGCATGACACAGACGCCAGAACCGGATTGGGCCGACCGCATGGAGCAGGCGGTGCTGGACGCGGCGATCGCCCGCGCGCCCGCCCTGGGCTGGAATGCGCGGCTGGTGCGGGCCGCCTGCGAGGACAATGGCCTGTCGCTGGGGGACGAGGAACTGCTGCTGCCCAACGGGGCGCGCGATCTGGCCGCCCTGTTCTCGCGCCGCCATGACGACCGGGCGCTGGAGGCGCTGTCGGCGGTCGAGCCGGGCGCGCTGAAGATCCGCGAGCGAATCGCCCGCGCCGTCTCGGAACGACTGGAAGCGGCGGCGTCGGATCTGGAAGCGGCGAAGAAATGCGCGGCCTTCCTGGCCCTGCCGGTCAATGCCGATCTGGGGCTGAAGCTGGCCTGGGAAGGCGCGGACCAGATCTGGCAGTGGTCCGGGGACACGGCCACGGACTGGAACCACTATTCCAAGCGCACCATCGTGTCGGGCATCCTGATACCGGCCCTGACCATGCGCCTGTTCGACGGCAGGGAACGCGCCGACGCCTTCGTCGCCGCCCGCATCGAGAACGTCATGACCTTCGAAAAGTGGAAGGCCGGCAAGGATTTCGACGCCCCGCTGCGCAAGATGACCGAGGCGCTGAGCCGGATGCGGTACGGGGCGCGAACCCAGTAGCTATCGTCATCCCGGGCGCGCGCAGCGAACCCCGGGACCCAGCGGCGCGCGGGAGCGCGAAGCTGTCGGGAGCGCCGGTGTTCTAGCTTCAATCCCCGGTGTTTCGCCGTCGTCGCGGCGCCGCTGGGTCCCGGCCTTCGCCGGGATGACGATAGCTCTTTGAGAGCTAGAGTGCCGACACCCGGTTCACATGCGCCATCTTGCGGCCGGGGCGGGCTTCGGCCTTGCCGTAGAGGTGCAGGCGGGCGTCGGGTTCGGCGGCGAGGGCCGTCCACTGATCGACCTCGTCGCCCAGCAGATTGGTCATCTCGACGCGGGCGTGCGGCTCGGTCGGGCCCAGCGGCCAGCCGGCGACGGCGCGGATGTGCTGTTCGAACTGGTCGCAGACGCAGCCGTCCTGGGTCCAGTGGCCGGTGTTGTGGACGCGCGGCGCGATCTCGTTGACCAGCAGGGTTCCATCCCCGAGATCGAACAGTTCGACCCCCAGCACGCCGACATAGTCGAGGCCGTTCAGGATGGCGGTGGCGATCTCGCGGGCGCGGGCGTCGGTCTTCGCATCGACGGCGGCGGGGGCGACGGTGGTCTTCAGGACGCCGCCCTGATGGATGTTCTCGCCCAGCGGATAGACGGCCACCTGACCGTCGCGACCGCGGGCGGCGATGACCGACAGTTCGCGGGTGAAGGCGGCCTTCGCCTCCAGCACGGCGGGCTTGCCGCCGATAGCGGCGAAGGCGTCGGCGGCGTCCGCGACGGATTTCACCCAGACCTGGCCCTTGCCGTCATAGCCCTCGCGGCGGGTCTTCAGCACGGAGGGGACGCCGAGGCGCTCCAGCCCGGCGACCAGATCGTCCAGGCTGTCCACGGCGGCGAAATCCACGGTGGTGGCGCCGACGCTGTTGAGGAAGGTCTTTTCGTCCACCCGATCCTGCGCCACGGCGAGGGCGCGGGCGCCCGGTGCGACCTGGGCGCCGCTGTCGACCAGGGTCTGGACCGAGGCGGCGGGGACGTTCTCGAACTCGAAGGTCACGGCCTGGGCGACGCGGCCCAGCACGTTGAGGGCCGTCGGGTCGTCATAGGCGCCGATCACCTGACCCTGGGAGACCCGGCCCGCCGGGCTGTTCTCCTCGGGATCGAGGATGACGACGTTGAAGCCGAGGCGCGAAGCGGCCTGGCTGAGCATGCGGCCCAGCTGGCCGCCGCCGAGGATGCCGAGGGTCGAACCGGGAGGGAGGGGCAGATCGGCCACTCAGTCCTCGACCGTCTCGAGCACGGAGGCCGTCTGGGCGTCGCGGTAGGCGGTCAGCCGCTCCATCAGCGCCGGATCGTTCAGCGCGAGGATCTGTCCGGCCAGCAGGCCCGCGTTCTTCGCACCCGCCTCGCCGATGGCGAGGGTGGCGACGGGGACGCCGCCGGGCATCTGGACGATGGAGAGCAGGCTATCGAGCCCCTTGAGCGCCTTCGACTGCACCGGCACGCCGAGCACCGGCAGTTCGGTCATGGAGGCAGCCATGCCGGGCAGGTGGGCCGCGCCGCCGGCGCCCGCGATGATGACCTTGAAGCCCGCGGCGCGGGCGCCGGTCGAGAACTCTACGAGACGTTGGGGCGTGCGGTGGGCGCTGACGACCTTGGCTTCCCAGGCGACGCCCAGCGCGTCCAGCGCGTCGGCCGCGTGTTTCATGGTCGGCCAGTCCGAACGGCTGCCCATGATGATCGCCACCGGCGGGGTCTCGGTCGACATAAGATGCGCCCTCTGTCGCGGAAAGCGGCGCGATACAGGACTCGCGTTGCGCCCGCAACCGACCGCGTTAGGCTCCGCATTGGCCGGACGTGCTGAGTCGCCGGTCGCAGGGCGCCTTTCTTTCGTGACCGACGTGGCCGTCATCGACCCCTATGCCGAGATCGAGCGGCTGCGCGCCGAGCTCGAGGCGGCGATGGCGCGCGCCGAAGCGGCCGAGGCGGCGGCGGATCACGACGTGCTGACGCCGGCCCTGAACCGGCGCGGTTTCGTGGCCGCGATGAAGAGCGCCATGGCCTATTGCCAGCGCCATGAGACCCCGGCGGTGCTGCTGTATCTCGATCTGGACGGCTTCAAGGGCGTCAACGACCGGCTGGGCCATGCCGCCGGAGATGCGGCGCTGGTGCATGTGGCGGAGCTGCTGAAGGCCAATCTGCGCGAGTCGGACGCGGTGGGGCGTCTGGGCGGCGACGAGTTCGGCCTGCTGATGCTCAACGCCGGTCTGGACGAAGGCCGCGAGAAGGCCCGCCGTCTGGCCGCCGTGCTGGAGACCGAGCCGTTCGAATATGAGGGCGAGGCCACCGGTCTGGGCGGCTCGTTCGGCGTGCGCGCCTATGTCGGACAGGCCGATCCCGAAATCTGGTTGGCCGAGGCCGACGCCGCCATGTGGGTGAGGAAGAAGGGGCGCTGAGCCTCTCCCTGACGCTTCAGGCGATGATGTCCGGCAGGATCCGGGCCTCGATCTTCACGATCTCGTCGCGCAGGGTCAGCTTCTTGCGCTTCAGGCGCGCGATCATCAGCTGATCGGGGATCGGCATATGGCCCAGCGCCTCGATGGAGGCGTCGAGGTCGGCGTGCTCCAGCTGCAGTTCCTTCAGCCGGGCGTGAAGCGCCAGCTCTTCCTCGGTCAGGAAAGGTTCGTCGTCGTTCATGCTCGGTCCCCGGACGCGGCGATCATAACGCGGCCCCGGTCAGGCCGGAAGGCGTTCGGCGAACAGTTCGAGCGATCGGCGCGGCGTGATCGGCGCCCATTCCCGGGCCACGGCGATCAGGGCCGGGAAGACCGGCTTCGCGGCGCCCGACGGCGCGGGGGCCAGCGCCTCCAGCGCGGCCAGCAGACGGCGTTCGGCGTCCAGCTCGATGGCCTTCACCTGGGCGCGGAGGGCCTCGCGGTCGGCGTCGTCGAAATCGGGCATGCGGCCCTTGAGCGTGCGGCGGACGGCGCGCAGGGGGGCGACAGCGGTCTCCTGCCAGACGCGGGCGGTGTCACAGGCGGCCTCGATGGCGTCGGCGTCCGGCGCGCGACCGGTCTGCGCGCACCAGCCGGCCCAGAGGATCAGCGGCAGATTCTGTCCCTGGGCGTCCTGCAGGTCGAGGCCCGCGGTCTCGACGCCGGGCGCCGACCAGATGCGCAGGGACCAGTCCCAGAGGGTGGGGGTCTCGGTCATTTGAGGCCGTCCCAGCGCTTCACCGCCGACCAGTCCAGGCCGAAGACATCCAGCGCCCGACCGACGGACTGATCGACCATCTCCGCGATGGAGGTCGGCTTCGCGTAGAAGGCGGGCAGGGGCGGGGCGATGGTCGCGCCCATCTCGGCCAGGGCGGTCATGGTGCGCAGGTGGCCGAGGTGGAACGGCGTCTCGCGGACCATCAGCACCAGCGGACGGCGCTCCTTCAGCGCCACATCAGCGGCGCGGGTCAGCAGGGTGGAGGTCACGCCGGTGGCGATCTCGCCCATCGTTCGCACGGAGCAGGGGGCGATCAGCATGCCCATGGTGCGGAAGGAGCCCGAGGCGATCGAGGCGCCCACGTCATTCAGCTTGTGCACCACGTCCGCGCGGCCGGTCAGGTCGTCGGGAGAAAGGTCCGTCTCCTGCGACAAAGTGAGCAGGGCGGCGCGGCTGACGACGAGGTGGCTCTCGACCTCAAGTTCCCTGAGGGCCTCAAGAGCGCGGATGCCGTAAGTTATTCCGGACGCGCCGGAAATTCCGACGACGAGTCGTCCGGGCGGAGGCAGTACGGCTCCGTTCACATCTTCGGCCAATTCGGGCTCCAGGGTCGTGCGGTCCGGAAGGCCGCCAGCCTCACCGGAAAGTGATTCTACAGGCGGTCAAGCCGGGCGCTCACTCTAGTGGTCCCTTAGACATGGAGGCGCAAGCCATGACCATCGAAGCTCGTATCCGCGAACTGGGAAACCGCCACCGCAACCTGGATGAGACCATCCAGCGCGAGATCCGGAACCCGGCAACGGACTCGCTTCGCGTAAGGGAGCTCAAGCAGCAGAAGCTCCGGCTCAAGGAAGAGATCACCAGTCTGGAGGGCAGGGCCCACTAGGCGCCTGACCTCCCGAAATGACGACGGCCCCGGAGATCGCTCTCCGGGGCCGTTTTTATTGGCGTCGAGGGAGCTGAAACAACCCCTCCACCATCCTTCGCCTGTGGCTTCGGATGGTCCCCCTCCCCACAGGTGGGGAGGTTAATCCCGCGAACCGAAGACCGACTCGGCGGTCGGCTCGGCGCCGCGGCGCTCGCGCTCTTCCGGCACGAATTCGGGTTCGGCGTCCTCGACCGGGGCGTCCACGGCCTGCAGGGTCGCGCCGCCGCGCTTGGCGTCGTCCTTGGCCTTCTTGTCGGCGGCCTTCTTGACCAGTTCGTCCAGCGCCAGCTGGCCGACGAGGCCCAAGGTCACCGGATCGACGGCCTTGATGTTGGCCGAGTTCCAGTGCGTGCGGTTGCGCACGGTCTCGATGGTGGCCTTGGTCGTGCCCAGCAGCTTGGAGATCTGGGCGTCGGTCACTTCCGGGTGGTTCTTGACGAACCACATGATGGCGTCCGGACGGTCCTGGCGGCGCGAGACCGGAGTGTATTTCGGCGCCGGCTTGGCCGACTTCAGCAGTTCGGCGTGGCGGCTGACCACGGCCTTCATGCGGTAGTTGGAGTCGGCCTGGGCCTTGTCCAGTTCCTCGCGGGTCAGCTGGCCGCCGGTGATCGGATCGACGCCGCGGATGTCGCGGGCCACATCGCCGTCGGCGATGCCGCGCACTTCCAGCGGGTGCAGGCCGCAGAAATCGGCGATCTGCTCGAAGGTCAGCGAGGTGTTGTCGACCATCCAGACCGCGGTGGCCTTGGGCATCAGAATGTCGGTCATGCGCGTGTTCGCTTCTCAGGTTTGGAGCCGCGCAAACCAGAGTCTGGCGGGTTCCGGATACGACGGCGCCCGACCTTTCGGCCGGGCGCTGATGTTAGCTACATAGGCCTGTTCGCGAGAAAAAGAAACGATCCCGAACAGAGTTGTACAGCCACGGTTCAGCTTGGCTGTTGAACATTGGCCCCATCGGCGCGTTGATGCGCCAGTCTGGGCACTGGGAGGACACCATGCTTATCGAGACTCTTGCGGCAGTGGCGTTGATGTCGGCGGGCGGCGGTCAGGAACGCGCCCCGGCGATGGGAGGCGGTCAGGAGCGTGTCGCGCCGCGCGGCGACTACCGCGAGTCCTGCAGCGGCGAATATGTGAACCGGGGTCGGCTCTACGCCGATTGCCAGACGCGGCGCGGCGATGTTCGCGGCACGTCGATCGAGCTGAACCGCTGCGGCAACTACGAGATTCGCAACAACGACGGCCTGCTGGTCTGCGGCCTGTTCCGGGGCGACTATGAGGACTCGGGCGGCGGCCGTCCGGGCGGTCCCGGCGGCGGCTGGGGCGGCGGAAACGGTGGCGGATGGGGCGGCGGTCGCGCCTCGATCACCGTCTATGAGAACGCCGACTATCGCGGCCGGTCCGCCAGCTTCCGTGACGGCATTCCGAACCTGGGCCGGTCCGGTTTGAACGACGCGATCAGCTCGATGCGGGTCACCGGCGAGTGGGAAGCCTGCTCGGACGCCAACTATCGCGGCGAATGCCGGACCTTCAGCGATGACGTCCGCAACCTGGGCAACCATCGCTTCAACGACCGCATCTCGTCCCTGCGTCCGCTGCGTCGCGGCGGCAGGTAAACGGAACTCCTGACGACAGGGAGGCTTCTGTTCCGACACAGGAAGAGGAGCCTCCCATGTCCTATGTCGACGGTTTCGTACTGGCGGTCCCGAAGGATCGGATCGACGCGTATCGCGAGTTCGCCCGCAAGGCCGGCGAGGTCTGGAAGGAGCACGGCGCGCGCGCCTATGTGGAATGCGTGGCCGACGACGTGCCCTATGGCGAGATCACATCCTTCCCACGCGCCGTTCAGGCCGGGGAGGGCGAGGTCGTGGTCTTCTCGTGGATCACCTATGACTCGCGCGAGCAGCGCGACGCCGTGAACGCCAAGGTCATGGAAGACCCGCGCATCAAGGATCAGCAGATGGATGCGGATGCGCCGTTCGACGGCAAGCGGATGATCTACGGCGGGTTCACGACCCTGCTGGCGCTCTAGGCGGTCAGGACGATCTTGCCGATGTGATCGCCGGCTTCGAGGCGGCGGTGGGCGTCGGCGGCCTGTTCCAGCGGGAAGACGGCGTCGATCGGCGGCTTCAGCGCGCCGGACGCCAGCCAGGGCCAGGCGGTGGCCTCGACCGCGGCGATCAGCCGGGCCTTCTCGTCCGCCGGACGGGCGCGAAGGGTCGAGCCGGTCAGAACGATCCGCTTCAGCATCACCTTCATCAGGTCGATCTGCGCCGCAGCGCCGGTCAGGGTGGCGATGACCACCCAGCGGCCGAAGGGCTTGAGCGCCGCCTGATTCAGTTCGGCATAGTCGGCGCCCAGCATGTCCAGCACTACATCGACGCCGCTGAAGTCGCGGATGGCGGCGCTCATGTCCCCGGCGGTGGCGTCGAGACTGAGGTCGGCGCCGAGGGCGCGGGCGGCCTCGGTCTTGGCCGGGCCGCGGGAGGTGGCGATGACCCGGGCGCCGGCCGCCTTCGCCATCTGGATGGCGGTGACGCCGATGCCGCTGGTGGCACCATGGATCAGCAGGGTCTCGCCCACCTTCAGTCCGCCGGCCTCGAACACATTGGCGAAGACGGTGCAGACCGTCTCGGGCAGGGCGGCGGCCTGAATGAAGTCGAGACCCTCGGGGACGGGAAGGGCGTGGCGGGCGTCCACGACCGCATGGTCGGCATAGCCGCCGCCACCGAGCAGGGCGCAGACGCGGTCGCCGACCGACCAGCGGGTGACGCCCTCACCGATCTGGTCCACCTCGCCCGCGACTTCCAGACCCAGGGTGTCGGGCGCGCCGGGGGGCGGGGGGTAGAGGCCGTTGCGCTGGAGCAAATCGGGACGGTTGACGCCCGCGGCGCGCACCCGGATGCGGATCTGGCCCGGACCGGGAACCGGATCGGGACGCTCGGCCGGAACCAGAGCCTCCGCCGGGCCGGAACCGCCTTCGATCTGGATCACCCGCATCCCGTTGTCCTTGCAATCATCCGTGTCCGGGCGTTCAGATAGGGGTTTGCGTTCCCGAAGACCACGAAGGAGGCGACGATGTTTGAGGATCTGGAGCCCCGGCCGGCCCGCGGCGCCCCGTTGACGGCCCTGACCCGCGAGGATCTGGACGGCTATTCGGTCGAGGATCTGAAGGAACGGATCGAGACGCTGGAGGCCGAGATCGCCCGCTCGAAGACCGCCATAGAGGGCAAGTCTTCCCAGCGTAACGCCGCGGATGCATTGTTCAATTTCCGCAGCTGACCGCTTTTCCCCGGTTACGTGCATGGCACAGGCGTTGCAGTGGCCGGTCTGGCCGCGCGCATCCGTGCCGGTCGTGATACGGGTACCTGCAGTCCATGAGTCTGGTTGAGTTCATGCCTACCGACGACGCCTCCGTTCTGACGCCTTCGGGCCGCACCCGCGAAGCGGTGGTGGACGATTTCGCGCGTTCGGAGCTGTTCGACCGCACCTTCCGCGAAGGGATGGAGCTGGTCGAGGAAACCGCCGCCTATCTGGACGGCGACGGGCGCCGGGAGTCCAAGCTGCTGTCCCGCGCCGCCGCCCTGGCCTATGCGGGCGAGAGCATGAAGCTGACCACCCGGCTGATGCAGATCGCGTCCTGGCTGCTGGTGCAGCGCGCGGTGCGCGAGGGCGACATGACCGCCCTGGCGGCCTGTGAGACCCGCTATCGGCTGGCCGAACGCAAGATCGAGGCGGAGCCGACGCACGGCGACCTGCCGATCGCCCTGGTGGAGTATCTGGTGCGGTCCGAGCGGCTGTACGACCGCGTCCTGCATCTGGACCGCAAGATGTACCTCGACGCCCCCGAGGAAGAGGCGATCAATCCGGTGCAGAGCCAGATGGATCGACTGGCCGCGGCCTTCCGCCAGTGAGGCGGGGCATGACGCGCGGGCGGCGGCTGCTGATCGCCGTCGGCGGTGTGGTCGTGTTCTTCGCCCTTGTGGCCGGGGCGATCATCCTGAGCGGGCGGTCGCTGGTCATCATCGACAATCGCAGCAATGCGCCCCTGACGCTGGAGGTCGCCTCGACCGTCGAGGGCGACTTCGGGTGGTCGGGTGAGCTGAAGGCCGGGCAGCGGCTGTTCCGGTTCGCGAAATTCACCGCCGACGGCGGTGTCCGGGCGGTCTGCCGCGACGAGGACGGCGTCCATCGCACGACCGGCGGCCATGTGATGCCGGGTTGGCCCTATCGTCTGGATGTGCTGGCGTCGGGCTGCGGCTCGGTGCGGATCGAGGCGGACAGGCTTCCCTGATCCGCCTCTTCTGATGGCTTACGGCCCGACGTCGTTGGCGTCGCGGCCGCGGCCGTCATCGACCGGCTTGGGCAGGCTGACGCCGATGCCGAGGGCTTCGGCCAGCTTGGCGTCCCGCTCATAGACGTCCTCGCGGAAGGCGACGCGGCCCTGACCGTCGACGAATGCGGTCCAGTAGAGCAGGCGCACGCCGATCTCGCGGCCGACCTGGATGCGGCGGGTGTTGCGCGTGTCCTGGGCCGTGTCGAACTGACCCAGCAGGGTCGGGTCCGGCGATAGAAGCAGGCGGGCGAACTCGACCGCGTTCTGGACCCGTACGCAGCCGTGGCTGCGCTGGCGCATGGCCAGGTTGAAGGCCGCCTTGGACGGGGTGTCGTGCAGGAAGATGGCGTAGCTGTCGCGCAGCTCGAACTTCACATAGCCCAGCGCGGCCTGCGGACCGGCGCGCTGGATGACCGTGCCGTTCTGGACGTACATGTTCTGGCTGGCCAGATAGGCCGGGCCGCGGGGCAGGATCTCGCGGCGGGCGATGCCGGCGGGCACGTACCAGGGCGGGTTGGCCACGACCGAGGCGAACGGCTTCTCGAGGCTGGGGGTCTGGTTCTCGGCCGAGCCGACCACGACGCGGTTCGAGTGAACCGGCCGGCCGTCCTTCCAGTAGACCATGATGGCGGCGGCGGTGTTGACCTCGATCCGCTCGGGCTGGAGCTCGCGCTTCAGCCAGCGGCGACGCTCCAGGTTCAGGGCGATCTGGCGGGCGCGGTCCTCGGCCGAGGCCGAGAGCGAGCGCTGGGTGCCGGTGCCGATGCGGCCGTCGGCGGTCAGGCCGTGGCGGGTCTGGAAGCTGCGGACGCCGACCTGTAGGTCCGGGCCATAGACATTGCCCATGGCGCTGATGCGGGCGCCGTCGGCGGCCGACAGGTCGCCCTCGGCGACGAGGCGCTGGATCAGGGCCGGGATGCGGCTGTCGCTGCCGCCCGGTTCGATGTTGGCGCCGACGCGGAAGGCGGGCCAGCCGCCGCCGCTGCTGATCAGGCGGCGATAGCGGACATAGCCGGCCGACAGGTTGGAATAGCCGATGTCGGTGGGGGCCAGCCCTTCGAACCAGTCGAGCAGGCGGTTCGAGGCGAGGGCGTCGTTCAGCCCGGCGGGCAGGTCGACGCGGTTCTTCTGCATCTCCCACAGGTCCTCGACCGTCTCGGGCCGGACGCGGCCTTCGGCGAGGACGCGGGCATAGGTCATGGCCGCGGCGGTGGTCTTCATCTCGCCGCCGGCGCGATCCGAGGCCAGGGCGTTGAAGTCGAAGAAGTCGCCCTGCGACAGGCCGTGCCGCTCGGCGCGGGCGGCGGAGGACTGCAGGGCGCGGATGCGGTCGGCGGTCCACACCGGGCGCCAGCCGTTCATCTCGTAGAAGGCGCGCACGTCCGGCTGCACCGTGGCGGGCAGGCGGGCCAGCTGGTCGTTGAAGCTGTCGTAGAAGGCGACCGCGCCGGGATCACGGGTCTGCGCCAGCGCATTGGCGCCAAACGAGGACGCCAGGGCCGATACCGCCGCGCCCAGACCCAGTTGCCGTCGATTCATCACGTCGCTCTTCGTCCGTTTCGTCGCACGGACCCAACGCCCACGCCCCGAAAGCCAACGCGGGGAACCTTATCGGCGTTCCGGACAAACAGAAAGGCGCCGGTCCGGGGGACCGACGCCTTCGTTGTCGTCTTGCGCTGACGGTGTGGCGGGAAAGCCAGACCGGCGGGCCGCTTACTTCTTGATGAAGCCGGCGAACTTGTTGTTGAAGCGCGAAACGCGGCCGCCGCGGTCCAGCAGCTGCTGGTTGCCGCCGGTCCAGGCCGGGTGAGTCGTCGGGTCGATGTCCAGGTTCAGGGTCGCGCCCTCTTTCCCGTAGGTCGAACGGGTCTGGTAGGAGCTGCCATCGGTCATCACCACGGTGATGAAGTGGTAGTCGGGGTGCGTGTCCGCCTTCATGGTCGTCGTCCGGTCTCTGCGCGGTGACGATGCCGACCGTCCGTGCGCGTAAAATGAGAAACCCGCCGACAGAACCGGCGGGAGTGAGCGGCGGCGTTTACACCGGGGGGCGTTCCGGGGCAAGAGGCGCGGCCATGACCGACACAAACCCCGCCTTCAGTGACTCCGCCGACCTCCGGGGCCGCCCCGGGGCGGGGGCCTTGCTGGCCGAACAGATGAGCGAGGCGGGCGGTCGCCGCGAGAAGCGCCGCGACATTCGGCCGCTGGCCCGCCTGCTGCCCTACGCCCTGCGGCACAAGGGCCATCTGGTCATGGCCATGTTCTGGCTGATCCTGTCCACGGTGACCTCCCTCAGCCTGACGGCGGCGGCGCGCGGGGCCATCGACCACGGCTTCGAGAACGGCGGGGCGGGGCTGAACCTGTGGTTCATGCTGCTGGGCGCCAACGCCGTCTTCCTCGGCGTCGCCACCGCCATTCGCTACTTCTATGTGACCAAGACCGGCGAGCGGGTCGTGGCCGACCTGCGCAAGGGGCTGTTCGACCGCATCCTGACGCTGGACCCGGCCTTCTATGCCCGCATCCGCACCGGCGAGGTGCTGAGCCGCCTGACGACCGACATCGCCCTGGTCGAGACGCTGATGACGACCTCGGTGTCGTTCGCCCTGCGCAACTTCCTGACGCTGGTCGGCGGGGTGATCCTGCTGTTCGTGGTCAGCCCCAAGCTGACCGGGCTGGTGCTGCTGGTCGTGCCGCTGCTGCTGGGGCCGATCTTCCTGTTCGGTCGCCGGGTCAGGAAGCTGACAGTCGCGACCCAGGATCGGTTCGCCAACGCCGTGGGCTTCGCGGGCGAGAGTGTGGACGCCATCGAGACGGTGCAGGCCTTCGGCCGCGTCTCCAGCGCGGTCAACCGGTTCGGCGCGGCGGTCGAGGACGCCTTCAACTCCTCGCTGATCCGGATGAAGGCGCGGGCGCTGATGACCGCCATGATCATCGTGGTGATGTTCGGCGGGGTGACGCTGGTGCTGTGGCTGGGCGCGCAGGACGTGATCGCCGGGCGGATGAGCCCCGGGGCCCTGCTGCAGTTCGTGCTGCTGTCGGTCTTCGCGGCGGGCGCCGTGGGGGCGCTGGGCGAGAGCTGGGGCGATGTGCAGAAGGCGGCGGGCGCGATGGAGCGGATCGACGAACTGATGCGCGCCCAGGCCGCCATCGCCGCGCCCGAGGCGCCGACCGCCCTGCCGGAGCCGGCGACGGGCGAGGTGTCGATGTCGGCGGTGCAGTTCGCCTATCCGGGCCGCCCGGACCTGCCCGCCCTGAAGGGCTTCAGCCTGACGGTGCGGCCGGGCGAGACGGTGGCGCTGGTCGGACCGTCGGGAGCGGGCAAGTCGACCGTCTTCCGCCTGCTGCTGCGCTTCTACGACCCGCAGTCCGGCGTGGTGTCGGTGGACGGGGTGGACGTGCGTGACGCCGATCCGGTGGCGGTGCGCGACCGCTTCGCCTGGGTGTCGCAGGAGGCGCCGTTGTTCTCGGGTTCCGCCAGCGAAAACATCCGCTTCGGGCGCGAAACTGCGACGGATGAGGAGGTTCGCGCGGCCGCCGAGGAGGCGCAGGCGCTGGGCTTCCTGGAGGCCCTGCCGGAGCAGTTCGACACGCCGCTGGGCGAGCGCGGCAAGAGCCTGTCGGGCGGCCAGCGGCAACGTCTGGCCATCGCCCGGGCTCTGGTCCGTGAGGCCCCGATCCTGCTGCTGGACGAGGCCACCTCGGCGCTGGACGCCGAGAGCGAGCGACTGGTGCAGGCGGCGCTGGACCAGGCGATGGAGAGCCGCACCACGCTGGTCATCGCCCACCGTCTGGCCACCGTCCTGCGCGCCGACCGCATCGTGGTGATGGAGGACGGCAAGGTGGTCGAGGAGGGCACGCACGCCGCCCTGATCGCCCGCGGCGGCCTGTATGCGCGTCTGGCGGAGCTGCAGTTCAAGGGCGGGTGACCGTCCCCCCAGCGCTGTCGTCATCCCGGCGTAGGCCGGGACCCAGCGGCGCGCGAGAGCGCGAAGCTGTCGGGAGCGCCGGTCTTTCAGCTTCGTCCTTCAGTGTTTCGCCGCCGCCGCGGCGCCGCTGGGTCCCGGGGTTCGCTTCGCGCCCCCGGGATGACGATAGCGGGTGGGGCAGGGATGACCCTGTCAGGGTGAAAATGCCGAAACCCTGTCTTTCCGACACTCCCGACACATGCTGGCAAATGTGCACTCGGAAAAAATGGAGTGCACATCGTGCACATTTTCGCCTGAGGCGGGGGCTGGCGCGCGGGGTTCAACCGCTGCGTCGGGGTGTTTGGTTGTCAAAGACCCGAGTGAGCACAGCCTAGCATGGCGATGCGTCGAAATTGGTCGTAGGGGCGTCTCACCTCTCCATCGCCCCTTCAAGGCGATGGGGAGGACAGATCGGCGTCTTCGCCGATCAGGAGGGGGCGGCGCAGGTGGCCAGCGAGTGGCCGCCGACACCGGTGTTTGCGCCATATCCGGCCCTGACGGAGCCGCCCTCACCTGATCGCCGCTGAAGCGCCGATCTGTCCTCTCCATTCGCTTGAGGGCGAATGGAGAGGTGAGGCCGGCCTCCCGACTGTCCGCTTCGCCAGGACAGGGATGGCAGGGGCGGATGACAGGGTTTGGCAGGGATGGAAGGTGTCGGGAGTGGCGTACAAGCGCCGGTTCGGCTTTCGATCCATTGCGGAAGCTCGGGTTCGGCGACATTCTTGGCGAAGTCGGAGCCGTTAGAATGACCAAGAGGTCGATCTCGTCCAAGATGCTTGACCGCCTGTTGTGGGTGGCGACTGTCCTTTGGATGGCTTGGCATGTCGGGAACTGGATTATCAAGCCATTCCCTATCAGCCCTTGGTTTTGGGTAGGGCTGGGAGGGCCGATTGTGGTGGTCTTGGCGATCGCTACGGTTACGGCGATACGGAAGCGGTAGCGAACCGAGTCCTACTGCCCAAACGACGTCCGCTACTCACCCGTTGCCGACGTTTTCCGCGTCCGCTTTCGGCACCTGAGGTGAAGAGCCCCTCCACCGCCTCGCGGTCCCCCTCCCCATCGCTGGGCGACGGGGAGGAGACGACGGGGCCGCTACGGCGTTTCAGCCTGCCGCCTTCACCCCGTAAGCGCGGGGTCCAGGTACTGCAGGTTCTCTTCCCGGATCTTCGCCGCCGCCTCGTCATAGAGGAACGGCAGGAAGGCGAAGCGTTCGCCGCGGGTGACCGGCGTCGCCTCGTGCAGGATCGAGCAGGAGAAGACGCAGGCGCCGCCGGGGGGCGGGCGGTAGGTCCGGTCCCCGAACTCGGGGAAGCGCAGGTCGCCGCCGTCGTAGTCGCTGTTCAGATTGATCGAGACGGCGAAGCGGCGGTGGGCCGTACCCTTGGTGGTGTTGTCGCGGTGCGGGCGGAAGAAGCCGCCGGTGTCTGCGTCGTAGCGGGCGACCAGATAGCGTTCGATGCGCGTCGGGGTGAAGTTGAAAGCCTTTTCGATCTGGGGGATCAGGCGGCGATTGAGGCGGGCGACGGCCTGTTTCTGCAGGGCCTCCTCCTCGATGAGGACGTCAGACCGGCGCTTGTGCTGGTCATTCATCATCAGGGTGGTGACGCCGTCGATCTCGCGCATGAAGCCCGACGGCTCACCGCCGGTGGTGCGGTACAGGTCGATCAGCCGGTCGCAGAAGCCGGGCTCGAAGATGCGGGGCGTGACGAGAACCGGCGCCATGCCGGTGAAGCCGCCGTGGCGGACGGGTGAGGGGAGCTGGGCCACGCGCTGGACAAGGCCGGCGGCGCCCTCGGCCCCGACCAGGGCCATGATGTGCAGAGCGGGATCGACCAGCAGCCAGCGCTCGTCCGAGGCGGCGTCGAACCGGGCGGCGACGGCGGCCTGGGGGTCGAACAGGAAGCGCAGGCCGGGCAGGCTGTCCTGCCGCTCGGCGCGGGCCTCGTCCTCGCCGACGATCAGGACGAAGGCGCTGGCGTGGGCGTCGTTGAAGGGGGCGCGCCCGGCCTCGATGATCTTCAGGGCGCGGTCCACCGCGGGGCCGGCGGGCACGATGGCCAGCACGAGATAGCGCCCCGCCGCCGTGTCGAAGACGTAGCGGGGATTGCTCACCCCCGGGGCGGAGAAGGTCGGTACGGGATCGCCGAAAAGCAGGGCCATGCCGCACGATGGACGGCATGGCCCCTGAATATCAAGCCTGTGGAGGCTTACTCGAACACGCCGCAGGCGATGCGGGCGCCGGCGCCGCCGATGGGCTGGCTGACGTGATCGTCGGCGTTGGCGTGGACGAGGAAGGACAGGCCGTCGGTGTCCATGAGGTCATGGCCGGCTGCGGCAAGCCCGGCGCCGGAGAGGTAGACCTCTGCGTTCGCCGTGCCGTCGGCATGGGCGAAGACGTTTTGCAGGTCGCCCAGGTCAGGGCCGCCGCTGGTGTTCAGCAGACCATGCGGGCGGGCGTTCTCGGCGTGGTTCACATGGGCGCCGGCGGTGGTGAAGCCGGGGCCTTCGCACTTGCCGACCGCATGCAGGTGGACGCCGTGCCAGCCGGCGGGCCAGCCC
>JAVHYH010000201.1 GCA_031119155.1 Brevundimonas sp. | reverse complement strand
TACAAAGGTTGCGAACATGGCTGCATCTACTGCTACGCCCGTCCGTCCCATGCCTGGATGGGCCTATCCCCGGGCCTGGATTTCGAGAGCCGGCTCTTCTTCAAGCCGGGCGCCGCAGGTCTGCTGGAGCAGGAACTCTGCAAGCCGCGATACGTCTGCAAACGCATCCACATAGGCGGCAACACCGACCCCTATCAGCCGGTCGAGCGCGAGCTGAAATCGACGCGCTCGATCCTGGAGGTGCTGCAGAGGTTCAATCATCCGTTCAGCATCATCACCAAGTCGGTGCTGATCACGCGGGACGTGGACATCCTCGGGCCGATGGGGCGCGAGGGACTGGCCTCGGCCTTCGTCTCGATCACTACGCTGGACCGGAAGCTGGCGCGGGCGATGGAGCCGCGCGCGTCCACACCGGCCAAGCGGCTGGAGGCCATCTCCCGGCTGGCGGACGCGGGCGTTCCGGTCGGCGTCGGCTTCGCCCCGGTGATCCCAGGCCTGAACGATCATGAGCTTGAGGCCATTCTGGAAGCGGCGGCCAAGGCCGGGGCGACCACGGCCATGTATGTGACCCTGCGCCTGCCGCTGGAGATCAAGGACCTGTTCCGCGAGTGGCTGGCCGACGCCCGGCCGGATCGGGCGGCGCGGGTCATGTCGCTGATCCGCCAGACGCGCGGCGGCAAGGACTATGACGCCGACTGGTCCCAGCGAATGAAGGGCACGGGGCCGGTGGCGGAGCTGATCGGCGCGCGGTTCAGGGCGGCGGTGAAACGCTATGGGCTGGATGCGCCGCGTCATTTGCTGGACGAGACCAAGTTCAGGGTGCCGGCCTCGGCGCGCAAGCAGATGGATCTGTTCGACGCCGCATGACGGACGGCTGGACAAGCCGTGATTCCGCGCGCGAACTGCCAAGATTGAGGTCGGGGAGACGGTGATGATCCTGCGCAAGATGCGGCGGACCCTGGGGCTGACGGCGGTCCTCGCCCTCCCCCTGCTCCTCGCCGCCTGCCTGAAGGTCAATGTGCCCGAGCGGGCCTTCTTCTGGCCGGACGCCCGGCTGGCGCAGGAGAACATCACTCTGGAGCCCAATCCGCCGCCCGCCGGCTCCGAGACGCTTGTGTTGCGCTACGCCGAAGGACCTATCGGGGCGACACGGGTGCGGTCGGCGGATACAGACCGTCCGCTGATCCTGTTCTGCGGCGGCAACATGTTCCGGCGTGAGGCCGCCGGGGGCTCGCGGGCGGAGATTCTGGCGCCGTTCGGGGACGCCCTGATGTTCGACTATCCCGGCTATGGCGACACGGCCGGACTGGACAGCTTCGCCAATTTCCGGGCGGTCGGCGAGGTGGTGGCGGACGAGGCCCGGCGGCAGGCCGACGCCGAAGGGCGGCGACTGATCGTCTGGGGCCATTCGCTGGGCGGCATCGTCTGTTCAGAGATGGCTGCCCACACCCGGGCTGATGCGCTGGTTCTGGAGACGACCACCCCCGGCGCCCGCGCCACGGTCGAGAATCAGGTCGGCCTGATGCGACCGTTCGTGCGGGTGACGCTGGCTCCGGCGCTGGAGACGATCAATATTCCCGCCGCCCTGCAGAGCTACAGGGGCAAGGTGGTGGTGCTGGAGGCGGGCAAGGACGACACCCTGCCCCCGGCGCTCAGCCGCCGGCTGGCCCGTGCTCTGGAGGCGCAGGGCAATACGGTGGAGCGGATCGTCTTTCCCGCCGCCGGGCACAACAACGTCGGCCGCCAGCCGGACTTCGTGGCGCGTCTGACGGCGGCCCTGAACTAACGACGGAAGACGCTGACCAGTTCGACGTGGGCCGACCACAGGAACTGGTCGACGGGGGTCACGCTCTCCAGCCGGAAGCCGGCGTCCAGCAGCACGCGGGCGTCGCGGGCGAAGGTGACCGGGTTGCACGAGACATAGACCACGGTCGTCGCCTTCGTCTGGGCGATCTGCTGGGTCTGCTCCAGCGCGCCCGCGCGGGGCGGGTCCAGCACGATAGCGTCGCAGCCGCGCAGATCATAGGGGGCCATCGGGCGGCGGAACAGGTCGCGGGTCTGTGCCTCGATGGTCTTGATCTTCTTCGCCGTGCGGAAGCCCGCCTTCAGCGCCGCGATGCCCGGCGCGGAGCCGTCGGCGGCGATGACCGGAGCCACGGTGGCCAGTGGGAAGGTGAAGGTGCCGGCGCCGCAGAACAGGTCGGCGATCTTCTTCGCGCCCTTCACCGCCGCCACGGCGCGCTCGACCATGGCCTGTTCGGCGGGCGGCGCGGCCTGCAGGAAGCCGCCGGCCGGGATCGGCACGGTGGCCGGGCCGAACTGCACATGGGGCTGGCGGGCCATGACCAGGGTCTCGCCCGCGAGGCTGAGCCGGGCCAGATCGGCGGCGGCGGCGGCTTCAATGGCCTTCATCTGGGCGTCGCGGGACAGGCCGCCGCCGGATTTGCGCTCGACCCCGGTGACGTCCACGTCCAGCCCGTCCAGCGTCAGGGTGACGTGCAGGGTCGGCGCCGACTTCGGATGTTCGAGGAAGGGCTCCGCCACCTTCGCCAGGGCCGGCAGGGCGGCGACCAGACGGGGATCGGCGACCGGGCAGCTGTTCACCTCGACCAGCCGCCAGCTCTTGCGCGCCTTGAAGCCGAGGATCGCCTGACCGTCCGGCCCGCGCCGGACGTGCAGGGCCAGACGACGGCGGGATCCGGCGGGCACGGGCACGGTCGGCTCGACCTCGATCTCGATCTTCTCGCGGGCCAGCGCCAGCCGGACCTGCTCGCGCTTCCAGTCCAGATAGGGCTCCGCCGCCCAGTGCTGCAGCGAGCAGCCGCCGCAGTCGCCATACTGGGGCGAGACCGGCGCGATCCGGTCAGGGCTGGGCGTGACGATCTCGACCTCTTCGAGCCGGCCGTCGCGCACGACGCCGCGCACAATCTCGCCCGGCAGGGTCAGGGGCGCGAAAACAGGGCCGGCGGGGGTTTCGGCGATCCCGTCGCCCTGCCCGCCCACGCGCGCGATGGTCAGTGTGTCCGTCATCCGGGGGCTTCTAGAGGCAAAGCGGCCGCAAGCGAAACATGAACGAAGATGAACGGCGCGATCAAAGGCCGTTCAGCTTGGCGCGCTCATAAGGGATGCAACAGATGCGAGGCCGGATTGTTCGGTTGACGTCTGAACCCATCAAGGATGTCGTCGATGTTCGCTTTTCTCGCCAGCAAGACCGCCTGTGGCGCCGCCGCTGTCGCGGCCGCCGGCCTGATGCTGGTCCCCGCCAGCGCCTCGGCCCAGAGCTATCCCTATGCGCAGGGCGGGTACGACTATTACGGCCAGAACTACGGCGACCGTTACGACAGCCGTTATCGCGACAGCTATGACTACTGCCGCAGCGACCGTGGCCAGCGTCGCGCGGCCGGCGCCACGATCGGCGCGGGTCTGGGCGCCATCGCCGGATCGCAGACCGCCGCGCGCGGCCGTCGCACCGAAGGCAGCATCCTGGGCGGCGTGCTCGGCGCCGTCGTCGGCGGCGCGGTCGGCAACAGCTCGGCCCAGGACTGCGAGCGCTACGATGATCGCGGCTACAGCTATCAGGGCTACGACAACCGGTATGACGACCGGTACAGCTATGACGCCCGGTACGACGACCGCTACCGCCAGGATGACCGCTACAGCTATGGCGACCGGTCAGGCTATCGCAGCGACCGCTACGGCTGCCGCACGGTCGAGACGCGGACCCGCGACTGGAACGGCCGTCTGGTCACCCGGTTCGAGGAAGTCTGCAACGGCTACTGACGAGATCGCGTCGCCGGTTATTTTTCAGCCCCCCTGTCGATCGGCGATGTGACGGGAGCCGCCGGTGGAGTGATCCACCGGCGGTTTCTCATATCTGAAGGGCGCTAACGCTCGCGACGCGGTCTCTCGCTGCTTGAGCGCGACCAGGTTCTCGGTGATTGGCCTGCGCGAAGCGCCAGGCCGCGTCGGGTCGGGAGGTCCCGAAGGGCCGACGACCGCGGCCCAACATGAAACCAAGCCTCAGAGACGCTTGGCCCAAAGCAAGAACTCGATGTTGCCGTCGCCGCCGGTGATGGGGCTTTCGGCGGTGACCTGGACGGTCCAGCCGCGGGAGGCGATCCAGTCGCTGACGCGGGCCAGGGCGGCCTCGCGGGCCTCGGCGTCCTTGACGACCCCGCCCCGGCCGACGTCGGCGCGGGTGTCCATCTCGAACTGGGGCTTTACCAGCGTCACCAGATCGGCGCCGGGAGCCGCCAGCGCCAAGGCGACGGGCAGCACCTTGGACAGGCCGATGAAGCTGGCATCGCAGACGATCAGCTCCGGCGCGTCCGGGATCAGGTCCGGCGTCAGGTCGCGGGCGTCGGTCTTCTCCAGATTGCTCACGCGCGGATCGGCGGCGATGCGGGGGTGAAGCTGCCCCTGCCCCACATCGACCGACCAGACATGGGCCGCGCCGCGTTCCAGGCAGACCTCGGTGAAGCCGCCGGTGGAGGCGCCGACGTCCAGAACCACGCGCCCCTCGACCGCGACCGGCCACAGGGTCAGGGCGTGGTCCAGCTTCAGGGCGGCGCGACCGACGAAGCGGTGGGCCTCAACGAAGGTGATCTGTGCGTCATCCGCGACGGCCTGTGAGGCGGCCTTGGCCGGCTTGCCGTCGACGGTGACCCCGCCCGCCTCGATCGCGGCCTTCGCCCGGGCCCGGCTTTCGGCCAGACCGCGGGCGACGAGGAGTTGATCGAGTCTCGTCTTCACCGGTTCAGAGCGCTTCCAGCCGCTTCAGCGCCGCCTCAAGGCGGGCCTTGCCGGCTTCGGCTTCGGCCAGCTTCTCGCGCTGTTCATCGACCACTTCCGGGGCGGCGCGAGCGACGAAATTGGGGTTGCCCAGCTTCTTGTTCACGTGGCCGATGTCGCTGTCGAAAGCGGCGATCTCCTTGACCAGACGGGCGCGCTCGGCGGTCAGATCGATGATGTCGGCCAGCGACAGGGCCGCCGTGTCGCCGCTGACGACCAGCGAGACCGCGCCGGTCGGCAGGGCGTCGGCGACCGAGACCTCGGACACGCGGGCCAGGGTCAGGATGAGCGGACGATGCAGGTCGATCAGGCGGGCGTTCTCCGCCGACGGCGAGACGAAGGCCAGCGGCGGCTTGGCCGACGGCGGCACGTTCATCTCGGCGCGCAGCTGGCGCACCTCGGTGACCAGATCGACCAGCCAGCCGATCTCGGCGTCGGCGGCGGCGTCGATGAAGCTGTCCGGCAGGACCGGCCAGGCGGCGCCCATCAGCATCGCCTCGTCACGCGGCGCGCCTTCCTCGGCCAGCTTGTCCCACAGCTCTTCGGTGATGAAGGGCATGACCGGGTGCATCAGCTTCAGGGTCTGGTCCAGCATCCAGGCGGTCATCGCCTGGGTCTCGGCCTTGGCCGCCGCGTCGGAGCCCTGGAAGACCGGCTTGGCCAGTTCCAGATACCAGTCGCAGAAGACGTTCCAGACGAAGCGGTACAGGGCCGAGGCGGCGTCGTCGAAACGGCCGCCCTCGATGGCGTCGGCCACCTGACGCTCGGCCTTGGTCAGCTCGCCGCGGATCCAGCGGTTGATCGACTGCTGGACTGTCGCGGGATCAAAGCCCTCGAGGCGCTTCGCCTCGTTCATCTGGCTGAAGCGGGCGGCGTTCCACAGCTTGGTGCCGAAGTTCCGATAACCTTCAATGCGTTGCTTCGACAACTTGATGTCGCGTGTGCCCGACAGGATGGCCATGGTGAAGCGCAGCGGGTCGGCGCCCAGCTCGTCGATGATGCC
>JAVHYH010000200.1 GCA_031119155.1 Brevundimonas sp. | reverse complement strand
AGTCGGGACGGCTCGCGTCGAACTTCAGGAATTTGGAGAACAGGACCGTGGCCACGTCCGCCATGCCCATCGGCATGCCCGGGTGGCCGCTCTTCGCCTTTTCTACGCCATCCATGGCCAGTACGCGGATCGCGTCCGCCATCTGCTTCGGGGTGGCTTTGGCGGATACGGCTTTGGCGTCGGTCACTGTGGAGACCTTTCGTCGGGAGGCGGAAAAAGGGAGGCGCGCCGCTTTACCCCGACGCGCGCGCGGGTTCTATACGGATTCTGGAGGTTCTGACCGGATGGATGCTGCAACGGCCGCAAAGGATCGTGTCGACAGGGCGTTGGCCCTGCTGGAACGTCGCCTGCTCGACCTGAAGAGCCGTGCCGCGAGCAACAGCCGCGTGCCGGACGACGACCTGTTCGCGCCCCAGCCGTCCAGCGAGACCGACCGCGCCCGCATTCATGAACTGGAAGCCGCCGGTCGCGACGCCGCGGAGACCCTGTCCCGCGCCGCCGAGGCGATTCGCGAAACCCTCGCCGAGCAGGAGGGGCGCTGATGGCTACGGTGACGGTCGAGATCAACGGTCGCCCCTATGCCGTCGGTTGCGCCGACGGTCAGGAGGAGCGCGTTCGCGCCCTGGCCGGCCAGTTCGACGGCCATGTCCGTCAGGTGGCGGGCGAGGTGGGCCATGTCGGCGACCTGCGCCTGTTCCTGATGGCCGGCCTGCTGCTGGCCGACGAACTGCACGAGGCCCGCACCAACGGCGGGACGGCCCCCGCGCCGGAAGCGCCGGCGGCGCCCTCCACCGACGGCGTGGCGGAAGCCCTCAACGCCGTCGCCGCCCGCCTCGAGAAAATCGCCCAGGGACTTTGACCCCTGACCGGGGAACCTGTCGCCTTTGTCATTTGATCAGATGTAACAGCGCTTATACGTTGTAAGCCATGACGTACTCGCAGCGCACACATGGCGTCCTCCTTCGCCGCCTGATCGACCATCTCGACGGCGCGGTGGAGCAGTCCTACCTCGACGCCGGTCTCGACTATCGACCCCGCTTCACCCCGATCCTCCGCGCCCTGCTGAACGACGGCCCGGCCAGCATCCGCACCCTGTCGGCCCGCACCGGCGTGACCCACTCCGCCGTCAGCCAGACCGTCAGCCAGATGGCGGCGCGGGACTGGGTCGCGCTGGCGCCCGGTCAGGACGCGCGCGAGCGGATCGTCGCCCTGACCGATTTCGCCCGGACCCAACTGCCCGCCTTGCAGCGCTGCTGGGCCGCCACCGCCGCGGCCTCCGACGCCCTCGACGCCGATATCGGCCAGCCGCTCGCCGACGTCCTCAGCCGCGCCCTCGACGTGCTGGAGCAAACCCCCTTCCGCGACCGCCTCGCCGCCGCAGCCGCCAACCTTTCTGGAGACGACTGATGCCTCGCCTTCGCCTTGCCCTGTCCGTCTGCGCCGTCGCCCTGGCGGTCGCGACCCCCAGCCTCGCCCAGCGCGCCGCCCCCGTCGCCGTGGCCCGCGCCGCCACCGCCCCGATGTCCGCCGCCGAACGCAGCGCCGCCGTCGCCGCCATCATCGCCGCGGTCGAGACCCGCTACGTCTTCCCCGCGCGTGTCGCCGCCATTCGGGATCACCTGAACGCGGGGCTGGCCGCCGGTCGCTACGACACGACCGATCGGGGCGTCTTCGCCGAGCGGCTCACCGCCGACCTGCGCGAGTCCAGCGACGACCGGCACATGTATCTGAACAACGATCCGGCCCAGTACGCCGCCGCGATCACCTCCGACGGCGAGGTCTTCGATAATCCCGAACTCCAGGCCATCTGGGCCGCCGCCGCGCGGCGCAGCAACAACGGCCTGACCGAGATGCGCATCCTGCCGGGCAACGTCCGCTACCTGCGCCTCAGCCAGTTCCACTGGGTCGAGGACCGCACCGGCCAGGCCTATGACGACGCCATGCGCTTCCTGCGCGACGGGGATGCGGTCATCATCGACCTGCGCGGCAACGGCGGCGGCTCTCATGCGGCGGTCCGCTACCTGCTGAGCCATTTCATGGACGGCGACGAACTGGACATCACCTTCCTTGAGGCGGGGGAAGAGCCGGTTCAGTCGCGTACCCTCGACCACCTCCCGGCAGGCCGCATGAAGGGCAAGCCGCTGTATGTCCTGATCAGCCGCCAGGTCGGCTCCGCCGCCGAGGCCTTCGCCTACGACGTCCAGCAGTTCCGGCTGGGAACCCTCGTCGGCGGGACCACGGGCGGGGCGGCGAACAACAATACATTCGTCCCCATCGCGCCCGGCTTCATGCTCAGCGTCTCCTATGGCCGTCCGGTGCATCCGGTTTCAGGGACGAACTGGGAAGGCGTCGGCGTCGCGCCGGATGTCGAGGTCGATCCCCTTACCGCGCTAGACGCCGCCAGCGCGCTGGCGCTTAAGGGACTGCTGGAACAGGCGGATGCCGATCCGGTCGATCGCGCGGGCTGGGAGTGGGCGCGGGCCGGTGTCGAGGCCCGGCTCAACCCGGTCGAGATTCCGGCGGAGCAGCTGGAGCCTCTGGCCGGAACCTACGGCGGTCGCACCATACTGTTCCTGAACGGCGCTCTGGTCTGGCGGCTGGGCGGCGGCCAGGACTTCCCCCTGCGGCCCATGACCCGCGACGGCCTGTTCTCGGTCGAGGGCACGGACAACCGCATGCGCGCCCGCCTGACGGGCGATGCGCTCGAGGTCTTCCGCGTCGAGGAGCCCGCGCCCAGCCGTTTCCCGAGGGACTGACGCCGGTCTGACGCGTCGCCATTGTTCCGCCCCCGGGGAAGGACTATCTTGGCCCCCGGCGGGTCATGCTGTGGCTCACGTCGAAGGCAACATATCCTCGCGGCCTTAATTCACTCGAAGGGATCTGCCCCTGTCCGACCTCGTGGGGTTGGGCACGCGGAGCCCACCTGGCTACCCAGGCTCGAGAGGATTCAAACCGTCCTTCACGGCTCTCACGGCGCCGCCACCCTCTCTTTCTTGTGCGCTATCGCTCGGCTCGCGGAGCCTCGCTGCTTGAGCGCGGGCGCATTCCTCCCCCTTCAGGGAGGGGGACCGTCCGAAGCCGCAGGCGAAGGATGGTGGAGGGGCGCCGGATACGGTACGCCATCCCCATGATCGACAAGGGTCAGCTTCGGTCGGAAATGCGCGCGCACCGCAAGCGGCTCGCCGGTCTCGACCCGCAGGCCGCCGAACGCGCCGCGTCGCACATCGACGCCCTCCCGCCCGGCGATCCGGTGGCCCTGTATCGCGCCATCGGTTCAGAACTCGACACCGACGCCATGACCCTCGCCCTGATCCGTCAGGGCCGCAGTCTCTGCCTGCCGGTGGTGATCCAGCCCGACGCGCCCATGATCTTCCGGCTCTGGTCGCCCGGCGAGCCGCTTGAGCTCGATCAGGCCGGCGTGCCCGCGCCCCTGCCGCTGGCCGGGACGGTTACGCCCGCGCTGATCCTCACGCCCCTGCTGGCCTTCGACGATCAGGGCGGTCGGCTGGGGCAGGGGGGCGGCTACTACGACCGCACCTTCGCCGCCCTTCCGGAGGCCATCCGCATCGGCTTCGCCTATGCCGGGCAGCAGGTGGATGACCTGCCGATCGAGGGGCACGACATACGCCTGCATGGCGTTCTGACCGAGGTCGGCTATACCGCCGCCCGAAAGGTACTCTGAAACATGCGTCTCGCCTTCTTCGGTGATGTGATCGGCAAGTCCGGTCGTGATGGTCTGTCCGACCACCTGCCCGCGCTCAAGCGCGACCTGAAGCTCGACTTCGTGGTGGTCAACGCCGAGAACGCCGCGGGCGGTTTCGGCATCACCGAGCACACGGCCAAGGAACTGTTCATGGCCGGCGCCGACTGCCTGACGCTGGGCAATCACAGCTGGGACCAGCGCGAGGCCCTGACCTATATCGTGCGCGAGCCGCGCCTGATCCGTCCGCTCAACTATCCGCGTCTGATGGACGCCCCCGGCGCCGGGGCCAATCTGTTCGAGACCCACTCGGGCCGGACGGTTCTGGTGATGAACGTGCTGGGCCGCGTCCACATGGACCCGATGGACGACCCGTTCAGCGCGGTCGAGAAGGAGCTGGCCGCCTGTCCGCTGGGCATGGCCGCCGACGCCATCATCGTCGACATGCACGCCGAGGCCACCTCCGAGAAGATGGCCATGGGTCATTTCTGCGACGGCCGCGCCTCGCTGGTCGTGGGCACCCACACCCACGTCCCGACCGCCGACAGCCAGATCCTGCCCGGCGGTACGGCCTACCAGACCGACGCCGGTGGCTGCTGCGACTATGACTCGGTCATCGGCAACGAGAAGGAAGAGCCCCTGCGGCGCTTCACCACTCGCCTGTCCGGCGGCCGCTACAGCCCGGCCCACGGCCCGGCGACCATCTGCGGCGTCTATGTCGAGACCGACGACCGCACCGGCCTGGCGACCCGCGTCGAGCCCATCCGCGTCGGCGGCCGCCTCAGCCAGGCGATCCCGGTCGTCTGAGGGCGCGGCGGCCTATTCGCTCGCCGGCTTCCAGGCCCGCATTTCCGCGATCTCGCGGGTCTGGACGTCCCGAACCGCCTGCGCCATGCGGCGGATTTCCGGGTCTGTCGATTGCGCCAGCGCCACGTCGGCCATGGCCACCGCGCCGCGATGATGCTCGATCATCTTGGCGATATAGGCCTCGTCGACCGTTTCGCCCGAGGCTGTCGCCATCCCGGCGCGCATGGCCGCCTCCGACGTTGCGAAGGCGCGCTCGCCCGGCGTGGGCTTACGGGGGGAGAGATCGTCCTCGATAACTGTCGCCTGCGTCGCCGCCGAGTGATTGGCGGCCGCCGTGTCGCGCAGGGCCTGCTGCACAGGATCGCCGCCGCCCTCGCAGGCGGTCAGCATCACCAGAGCGATCAGGCCGAGCGCGGCGCGCATCAGCCGTTCATCCAGGTCGGCATCCAGCTCTCGTGCATCTCGCGCAGGTGGGCCAGCGGCAGGCGGAACAGTTCGCCCTTCGGACCCGAGGAGGCGAAGTCCGCGCCCTTCACCACGCCGACGACCGAGGCGTGCAGACCGGCTTCGTGCGCCTTGGCGATCAGGGCATTGGCGTCGGTGACGGCCACCAGATAGCGGGCCTGATCCTCGCCGAACAGGAAGGGGTGAGCATGGGCCGCCGAGCTGGCGTCCAGCTCGACCCCGATGTCCGACGCCAGGGCGATGTCCGCCGCCGCGCCGACCAGACCGCCGTCCGACAGGTCGTGGACGACCGTCAGCTCGCCGCCCTCGATCAGGGCGCGCACGAAGTCGCCGGTCTTGCGCTCCAGGTTCAGGTCCACCGGCGGCGGCGCGCCGTCCTCGCGGCCCAGAACTTCGCGCAGATAGATGGACGCGCCCAGTTCGCCGTGCGTCTCGCCGATCAGCACCAGCACATCGCCCTCGGCGGCGCCGCCGAAGCCGGTCACCACGTCATAGTTGGGCAGCAGACCGACCGCGCCGACCGTCGGGGTCGGCGGAATGGCGACGCCGTTGGTCTCGTTGTAGAGGCTGACGTTCCCCGAGACGACCGGGAAGTCCAGCTCGCGGCAGGCCTCGGCCATGCCGTCGATGGCCCGCACGATCTGGCCCATGATCTCCGGGCGCTGCGGATTGCCGAAGTTCAGGTTGTCGGTGATGGCGATCGGGCGCGAGCCGACGGCGGTCAGGTTGCGCCAGGCCTCGGCGACGGCCTGTTTGCCGCCCTCGTAGGGGTCGTTCTGGACATAGCGCGGGGTGCAGTCCGAGGTGACGGCCAGACCCTTGTCCGTGCCGTGGACGCGGACCACGCCGGCGTCGGCGCCGGTGGCCGAGTCCTGCAG
>JAVHYH010000199.1 GCA_031119155.1 Brevundimonas sp. | reverse complement strand
ACAGCCGCCTGCTCATCAACGGCGGTCTGGTCTTCCTGTCCGACGAGTTTCCGGAGTACGGCCACCCGATGGACATCATCCCCACAGGCGTGGTCATGCATCTGCAGGTCGATGACGCGGACGAGTGGTGGAACCGCGCCATCATCGCCGGCTGCGTGCCGGTCACGCCTCTGGCCGACCAGTTCTGGGGCGATCGCTACGGCCGCATGAGCGATCCGTTCGGCCACACCTGGTCGATCGGATCCCCCAGCCGCAAGTGACGCCCTAGCGGACGACCAAAATCCCCCGCTGCCCGCGCCGCTCGACCGTCAGGCGGGCGCCGCGCGGCACATTGGTCAGCTGACTGATGGCCGTCACCGGGCGGTCGTTCAGCGCGATCACGACATCGCCCGACATCAAGCCGACGCCCCGCCGCGCATAGCCGCGACCGTCGATGCCGCCGATGATGACGCCGCTCAGGAAGGGATCGCCGCCCAGCCGGTCGGCCAGCGCCGGGTTCAGCACCAGCACCTGGGCGCCCGACAGGCCGCCCTGCTGGATCACGGTCGCCTTGTCCACGTCCGGGTCGCCCGGCAGGGACGAGGCGCGGGCGGTGACCGTCTGGCGGCGTCCGTCGCGCAGCAGGGCGACCTCGACGCTCTCGTTCGGCTCATGCAGGCCGACGCGGAAATTCAGCCCGCCCTGATCGTTGATCTCGGCGCCGTCGATGGCGGTGATCAGGTCGCCCTCGCGGATGCCGGCGCGGTCGCCGGGGCCGTTGTTCCAGACCTGGGTGACGATGACGCCCTGGGGTCGTTCGAGGCCGAGGCTGCGGGCGATGTCGGCGCTGATCGTCTCGCCCTTCACGCCCAGCCAGGGCCGCACGACGGCGGTGGCGCCGCCGACGGCGTTGTCCACCACCCGCTTCACCATCGCCGCCGGAATGGCGAAGCCGACGCCGGACGAGGTGCCCGAGCGCGAGAAGATGGCCGAGTTGATGCCGATCAGGTCGCCGTCCATGTCGACCAGCGCCCCGCCCGAATTGCCCGGGTTGATGGCCGCGTCGGTCTGGATGAAGGAGCCCGAGTCCGAGATGTTGGTCTCGGTCCGGTTCAGGGCCGAGATGATGCCGTTGGTCACCGTCTGGCCGACGCCGAACGGGTTGCCGATGGCCAGCACCAGATCGCCGATCTGCTGTTCCTCGCGGTCGTCGATGTTCAGCACCGGCAGGCGCTCATTGACGCCCTCCAGCTGCAGCACCGCCAGATCGGACCGTTCGTCGCCCAGCACCATGCGGGCGTTGAACTCGCGCCGGTCGTTCAGCGTCACCTTGATCGAGCTCATGCCGTTGACGACGTGATAGTTGGTCACCACCACGCCATTGTCCCGCACGATCACGCCCGAGCCGACCGAACCGGTCTGGCGCTGGCCGGGAATGCCCCAGAAGGGATCGCGGGTCTGCTGCACCCCGATGGCCGAGATATTGACCACGGCGGGCGCGGCGGTGCGGACCACGGGCGCGAAGCTGGACTTCATCGCCAAGGCGTCACCGGGCACGACCCGGTTGTCGGCGAAGACGCCGTCCTGGGCCTTGGAGTTTCCGGGTTGCCCGCAGGCGGCGAGGGTCAGGGCGAGCGCGATCGCGAGAGGGCCGGTCTTCATCATCGTCCGTGAAAGCAAAGGCAGGAGAGACGTTCCCATACGGCTACGTCTTTCGGGCCGGATCAAGGCGGCAAAGTTACGCTTCTGCTGCTTCTTCACGGCTCGCCTGCCGCCCGACGCGCCAACCGATCACCGCCGCCAGCAGCAGGACGACCGCCGCCAGATAGAAGGCGAGGCCCGGATCATACAGGCCGCCGACCAGCAGGCGCGACAACGGCCCCTGCCCCGCCCAGCTCTCGATCCATTGAGCCACGCTGCTGAAATTGCCGCCGGTCGAATGGGTGTAGATCCAGCCGAAGAACAGCGGCGACAGCACCCCGGCGATGGCGCCAACGCTGTTGTTGGCGCCCTGCAGCTGGCCCTGTTCGTCCTCGCCCACGCGGCGGGTCATCAGGGCCTGGATGGTGGGCATGGCGAGGCCCCACAGGGCGTTGGGCAGCATGGCGGCGATGAAGGCCCAGCCGGTCGGCGCCCAGCCCATCAGCGAGATGCCGACGGTGCCGCCGATCAGGCCGACGACCAGCGTCGTCCGCTCGCCCAGCCGCTTGGACACGGGACCGACCAGCAGCCCCTGCACGATCATGTCCAGCACCCCGACCAGCGCCAGCAGCAGCCCGACCTGCCAGGGCCCCCAACCGTAGCGCAGGCCCGCATACAGCACGAACACCGCCGAGAAGACGTGGTGCGAGAAGTAGAGCAGGAAGTTCACGACCGCGAGACCGGTCAGTTCGGCGTGGCGCTTCAGCAGGATCAGGGCGCCGACCGGATTGGCCCGCTTCCAGCTGAAGGCCATCCGCTTCTCGGGGACGAGGCTCTCGGGCAGGACGAACAGGCCGTACAGGAAGGCCACGCCGGACAGGGCGGCGGCGAACCAGAAGGGCGCGCGCGGGCCCAACTCGCCCAGGAACCCGCCCAGCACCGGCCCCAGCACGAAGCCCAGCGAGAAGGCCGCGCCGATCAGCCCATAGGCCTTGGCCCGCTTCTCGGGCGCGGTGATGTCGGCCATGTAGGCGAAGACGGTGGTGAAGCTGGAGGACGTCAGGCCCGCGATGATCCGGCCCGCCGCCAGCCACCACAGGTTCGGCGCCAGCGCCATCAGCACATAGTCGAGCGCCAGCCCGGCGCAGCTGATCAGGATCACCGGCCGCCGCCCGAACTTGTCTGACAGCGATCCGATGATGGGCGAGCAGAGAAACTGCATCGCCGCCCACAGGGCCACGAAGACGCCGTTGATCCAGCCCGCCTCGGCGTTGGAGCCGACGAACTCCTCGATCAGGTGCGGCAGCACGGGGATGATGATCCCCATGGCGATGATATCCAGCACCGCCGTCACCAGAATGAAGGCGATGGCCGCGCGGCGGACTTTCAGATCGGACAGGGCGTTCATCGGCGGGCGTTCTAGCCCGCCGGAGATCAGCGCGCCATCGCCGGCAGGGTGTCGTCGGCGCGGCCATCGCCGGCAGGGGCGGTCACGCCCAGCAGACGGGCCAGCAGCGGCTGGACGTCCACGCTGTCCATGTCGGTGATCCGGCCGCCCGATGCAAAGGCCGGGCCGTGGGCAATGAACAGGGCGCGCATCTCGGGCGCCTGGTTGTCATAGCCGTGGGCGCCGCCGCGGATGCGGGCCGGGTCGGTGCGGTCGCGGGTGCCGATGGTCCAGCCGGTCTCGACCAGACAGACGATGGCCGGGACGCGCGGGTGGGTTCCGTAGGCCAGACGCGCCGGGACCTCGCCCTTGCGCCAGCATTCCATGTGCGGCTTCACCCCCAGCAGGGCGGCCTCGACCTCGGCCTCGCGGCCCGGGACGGGATCCAGCAGGACCACGGCCCCGGCGGCGGCGACGCTGATCGCGGCGGGATCGACCAGGTCATCCAGATAGGCCACCCGCTCGCCCGACAGGGCCGCCATGCCGTGATCGGCGACAATGACCAGATCGGCCTCGAGGTTCAGCTTCTGGAGCCCTTCGACCAGCGCCTTAATCGCCGTATCGACCTCGGCCACGGCGGCGAGGGTCTCGGGCGCGTCCGGGCCGAAGTTGTGGCCCTGGGTGTCGACGATGTCGAAATACAGGGTCGAGACGGCGGGGCGCTCCTCCGGCGGCAGGCTCATCCAGCCCAGCAGGATGTTGGCCCGCGACAGCGACGGCACGCCCTTCTCATAGGGTACCCAGTAGTCGGGACGCACGCCGTGCACCGGCGCTTCCGAGCCCGGCCAGAACATGGCGGCGGTCTTCAGTCCGGCGTTGCGCGCCGTGACCCAGATCGGCTCGCCGCCGTCATACCAGACCCGGTCCATCACCTCGGCCCGATTGCCCAGCGAGAAGCGACGCCCCGGCAGGTTCGGGTCGCGCATGGAGTTGTAGATCAGACCGTGATGGTCCGGATGCAGGCCCGTCACCAGCGTATAGAAGTTCGGGAAGGTCACGCTGGGCCAGGACGGGCGCATGCCGCCCTCGGCCTGCACGCCCTCGGCGGCCAGTCGCGACAGGGTCGGGGTGCGCGCCGGGTCCAGATAGTCGGGCCGGAAGCCGTCGACGCCGATCAGGATCACCGGCCGTTCGCGCGTGACCGGCGCCGGAGCCTGATCCTGGGCATTCGCCGCCGCGGGCGTCAGGGTCAGGGTCGAGACGGCGGCGACGGTCAGGAACAGGGCGCGAAGGAACATGGCGAACTCCGTACAGGGAGCGCCTGCCTAGCCCGGAAGCGCGACAGAAGCACGACGCGCGGCGAGGCTGCGACGATGCGGTTGCAAAACCTTAATGCGAAGCCGCCTTGCCAGCGGCGGCGACACACGTTCAACCTGCGCCTTATGAGCGCTGTTATCGAAACACGAGGCCTGACCAAGACCTATGGCGCGGTGCGCGCCCTGGACGGTCTGGACCTGACCATTCCCAAGGGCGGCGTCTATGGCGTGCTGGGACCGAACGGGGCGGGCAAGTCGACCCTGTTCCGCATCCTTCTGGGCCTGATCCGGCCGACGGAGGGCTCGGCCACCATCATGGGCGGCGCCGTCGGCGACATGGCGGCCATGCGTCGGATGGGCTCGATGATCGAGACCCCGCGCTTCCCGCCCTACATGACCGCCCGGCAGGTGCTGACCTGGCTGGCGAAGGAACACGGGCTGGGCGACGAGGCGCAGATCCCGCACTGGCTGGAGCGCGTCGGCCTGAGCCAGGCGGCGGACCGCAAGGTGCGCGGCTTCTCGGTCGGCATGATGCAGCGGCTGGGCGTCGCCGCCTCGCTGATGAGCCGCCCCGATCTGGTCATCCTCGATGAGCCGACCAGCGGCATGGACCCGCCCGGCATTCAGGAAATGCGGTCGCTGATCCGCTCGCTGGCCGCCGACGACGGCGTGACCATCGTGCTGGCCAGCCATCAGCTGAGCGAGGTCCAGCGCATCTGCGACCGCGTCGCCATCATGAACAAGGGCAAGCTGGTGCGCGAAGGCGCGGTCAGCGACTTGACCGCCGCCGGCGGCGAGCGGCTGCGCCTGATCGGCGCGCCGATCGAGAAGGTTCTGGGCCATCTCAGCGTCCGCGCCACCCGCGACGGCGAGGCCGTGCTGGCCGAGATCAAGCGGCCCGAGGCCCCTGCCCTGATCCGCGCCCTGGTCGAACAGGGCGTCGACATTCACGAAGCCAAATGGGTCGGCGCCGACCTGGAGAGCATCTTCTTCACCGAAACCGGCGCCGTGCAGGAGGCCGCCGATGCTCGTTGATGCGCTGAAGGCCGAGGCCTACCGCTTTTCGCTGAACCGGGTGCTGGTTTTCATCTCGGTCGTGCTGACGCCCCTGCTGTTCGCCCTGGGCGGCGTGCTGTTCCACTGGGTCACCAAGACCAATGGCGACAAGGCGGCGCAGGCGGCCAATCTGGATATCAACCTGCCGACGGAGGCGGTGAACCTCGCCGACGCCTTCGGTTTCGCCGCCGCCGGCTGCGCCAACGGCTTCGTCCTGATCTGCGTGCTGATCGCCGCCGCGACCATCTACGCCGGCGACTACCGCTGGGAGACCTGGCGGCTGATCAGCGCCCGCAACGACCGCATCTCGCTGATCCTGGCCAAGGTCGGGGTGGTGAAGATCATCGCCCTCGTCAGCAGCCTGTTCTTCCTGATCGCCAGCGTCATCTTCCTGCTGGCGCAGGCGATGGTCTATGACCGGGGCCTGACGTTCGACCTCAAGGATATCGAGATCGGCGGCGCGGCCCTGACCTGG
>JAVHYH010000198.1 GCA_031119155.1 Brevundimonas sp. | reverse complement strand
CGTGACACCCGCGTTGTCACGCCCGCCTAGCGGTTCCGCTCCCCACTCTCGATGCTCTGCGCCGAGATTCACTGTGAAGGATGCAGGAATGCGTCGCGTCGTCGTTACCGGCCTTGGCCTCCTGACCCCGCTCGGCTGGGGTGTTGAGCATACCTGGAAGGGTATCGTCGAAGGCCGGTCCGGCATCGGGCCCATCACCAGCTTCGACACCGAAGGCTATGGCTGCACCATCGCGGGCGAGATTCCGTCCGTGGACGGACGCGGCGGCGGCGCTCCGGACCAGCCCGGCGTCTTCGACCACGAGAAGGTCATGTCGGCCAAGGAGCGCAAGCGCGTCGACGACTTCATCGTCTACGCCATCGCCGCCGCCGACGAGGCGCTGGCCGATGCGAACTGGAAGCCCGAGACCGACGAGCAGAAAGAGCGCACCGGGGTCATGGTCGGCTCCGGCATCGGCGGCCTGGGCCCCATCGCCGACACGGCCATCATCCTCAAGGAGCAGGGCCCGCGCCGGGTCAGCCCCTTCTTCATCCCCATGTCGCTGATCAACCTGACCTCGGGCCAGATTTCGATCCGTCACGGGCTGAAGGGGCCGAACCATTCGGTCGTCACCGCCTGCGCCACCGGCGCCCACGCCATCGGCGATGCGGCCCGGATGATCGCGCTGGACGACGCCGACGTCATGGTCGCGGGCGGGGCTGAAAGCTCCATCGTGCCCATCGGCATCGCGGGCTTCCTGGCCTGCAAGGCCCTGTGCACCGCCTTCAACGACACGCCCGAGAAGGCCAGCCGTCCCTACGACAAGGACCACGCCGGCTTCATCATGGGCGAGGGCGCCGGCATCATGGTGCTGGAGGAGTACGAACACGCCAAGGCGCGCGGCGCGAAGATCTACGCCGAGGTCGTCGGCTACGGCATGAGCGGCGACGCCTACCACATCACCGCCCCGTCCGAGGACGGCGAGGGCGGTCTGCGGGCCATGAAGGCGGCGCTGAAGCGCGCGGGCCTGCAGCCCTCGGACCTCGACTACGTCAACGCCCACGGCACCTCGACCATGGCCGACTGGATCGAGCTGAAGGCCATCGAGGGTCTGGCGGGCGACCATGCGAAGAACCTGGCCGTCTCCTCCACCAAGTCGATGACCGGCCACCTGCTGGGCGCCGCTGGCGCCATCGAGAGCATCTTCTCGGTGCTGGCCATCCGCGACCAGATCGCCCCGCCGACCATCAATCTGGACAATCCGGAGATGGAGACCCCCATCGATCTGGTCCCGCACAAGGGCAAGCCGATGAAGATCGACGTCGCCATGTCGAACAGCTTCGGCTTCGGCGGCACCAACGCCTCGGTCATCTTCAAAAAGGTGGACTGAGTGTTCCGTCGGTCGGTGGAGAAGGGTTCATCGGGGCGCAAGACGGCCTTCCTGGCCGCGACGGCGACCTTCAGCCTGTTCGTGATCGCGGCCCTGGTGGCGGCCTGGAGCGTCTTCTATGCGCCCGGGCCATCCGCCCGTCAGGGCGAGGTGACCATCGTCACCCTGCCCAGCGGCGCCGGGGTCAGCGCCATCGCCGCCAATCTGAAGGCGGCCGGCGTCATTCGCTCGACCGACATGTTCAAGGCCGCCGCCAGCCTGACCGGCGCCGACCGCAAGCTGCGCGCCGGCGAGTATGAGGTGCCCTCCGGCGCCTCGCTCCGCTCGGTGCTGGCCCTGCTCGTCTCGGGCAAGGTGGTCCGCCACTATGTGACCATCCCCGAAGGCTGGAGCTCGGCCCAGGCCGTCGACATCCTGATGCGCCAGCCGATCCTGACCGGCGCCGTTGACACCGTGCCGGAGGAGGGAACCCTCTGGCCCGACACCTACGAGATTTCACGCGGCGAGACCCGTGCCGCCCTGATCGGCCGCATGCAGCGCGCCCGCGACGACAATCTGGCCCGGCTGTGGGCCACGCGCGGGCCGAACAGCGTCGTGCGCAGCCTCGACGAAGCCGTGATCCTGGCCTCCATCGTCGAGAAGGAGACCGGCGTGGCCGCCGAGCGTCCGCGCGTCGCCGGGGTCTTCTCGAACCGCCTGCGCATGGGCATGCGGCTGGAGAGCGATCCGACCATCGTCTACGGCATCACCAAGGGGCGTCCGCTGGGCCGGGGCCTGCGCCGCTCCGAGATCGACCAGCACACCGACTGGAACACCTACCAGATCGACGGACTGCCCCCGACGCCGATCGCCAATCCGGGGCGCGACGCCATCGCCGCCGTGCTCAACCCGCCGACGACCGAGGACATCTTCTTCGTCGCCGACGGCACCGGCGGTCACGCCTTCGCCCGCACCTATCCGGAGCATCTGGCCAACGTCGCCCGCTGGCGCGCCATCGAGCGCCGCCGTCAGGGGCTCCCGCCCGAGCCCGCAGCCCCGGTCGCCGGCGCCGAGGTTCCGGCCGAGGGCGCGACCCCCGGCGTCCCGCCCGGCGTCAACGTCCCCGCCGGCGCCCAGGTGATCCGCATTCCGCAGCAACCGGCGGCCGCGCAATGAGCCATATCTCCGGCATGACCGGCTTCGGCCGTGCCGATGGCGCGGATGGCGACTGGAGCTGGTCGGTCGAGGCCCGCTCGGTCAACGGCCGCAATCTGGAGGTCCGCTTCCGCGGCCCGCCCGGCTTCGACAATCTCGAACGTCTGGCCAAGGCCTCCGGTCAGGCCCGGCTGAACCGCGGTCAGGTCACCCTCGGCGTGCAGGCCAAGCGCGCCGAGGCCGGCGCCGCCGCGCTCAAGGTCAATGAAGAGGTGCTGGCCCGCTACCTCCAGCTGGCCAACCAGCTGGCGGAGGACGGCGCCACGCCCCCCTCCGCCGACGGCCTGCTCAGCCTGCGCGGCGTGCTGGAAGCGCCCGAGGACGACGCCGACGCCGACGTGCGCGCCGCCATCGAGACGCAGATCGCCGCCAGCATCGACGCCGCACTGGACGCCCTGAAGGCCTCGCGCGAGCGGGAAGGGGCCCAGCTCCTGCCCGTCATCACCGGCTTCATCGACCGCATCGAACAACTGGTCGCCGACGCCGAGACCGAGGCCGCCGCCCAGACCGACGCCATCCGCGAGCGCTTCACCCGCCGCATCACCGAACTGGCCCCCGACGCGCCGGGTCTTGAGGATCGCATCTTCCTCGAGGCCGCCGCCCTCGCCACCAAGGCCGATGTGCGCGAGGAGCTGGATCGCCTGACCGCCCACGTCGCCTCGGCCCGCGCCCTGTTGCAGCAACCCCCCGCCGGGCGGAAACTCGACTTCCTGATGCAGGAATTTATGCGCGAGGCGAACACCCTCTGCTCAAAATCGGCTACGACCGCGCTCACCGGAATCGGCCTTGAGCTGAAGGCCGTGATCGAACAGCTCCGCGAACAGGTCCAGAATGTCGAATGAACGCACGCCCCGCCGGGGCGTCCTCCTGATCGTCGCCAGCCCCTCGGGCGCCGGCAAGACGTCGCTCTGCCGCCGCCTGATGGCCGACCACGGCAAGCTGGAGCTGTCGGTGTCGATGACCACCCGCGACATCCGTCCGGGCGAGGTCGCTGGCCGCGACTATAATTTCGTCAGCCAGGCCGAGTTCCAGCGCCTGATCGACGAGGACGCCTTCCTCGAATGGGCCGACGTCCACGGCAACCGCTACGGCAGCCCGCGCGCCCCCATCGACCGCGCCTTGGCCGAGGGCCGCGACGTGCTGTTCGACATCGACTGGCAGGGCGCCCGCGACATCGCCTTCAAATGCCCGGAAGACGCCGTGCGCGTCTTCATCCTGCCGCCCAGCCTCGAGGAACTGCGCCGCCGTCTGGTCACCCGCTCGCAGGACGCCGAAGAGGTCATCGAGCGCCGGATCAAGAACGCCAAGGGCGAGATCGAGCATTGCGACATGTTCGACTACGTCTTCGTCAACGACGACTTCGACCGCAGCTACGCCGAACTGGCCCACATCTACCACGCCGAACGCAGCCGCCGCCGCCGCAACCTCTGGGTCGACGGCTATCGCAATGCGCTGCTGAACGAGGCGGTCTGAGGCGGGTCAGTCCGCGAACGTCGGCGCCCGCTTCTGCAGGTTCGCCATCACCGCCTCGACCTGATTGGGCGTGGCGATCAGCGCCGCCTGTTCCATGCTCTCGGCCAGCAGGATCGGACCCGCGCCCTCGTCCCGCGCCAGATTGGCCAGCCGCTTGGCGCCGCGCACGGCGTCCGGATTGCGGGCGGCGATCTCGCGGGCCAGCGCCATCGCCTCGGCGTGGGGATTCTCGGCCAGCCGGGTGACGAAGCCCAGATCCACCGCCTGTTCGCCGCTGAACTCGCGCGCCGTATAGGTCAGCTCGCGCAACACGTCGTCGCGCACCAGCCCGCGCCACAGGGCGAAGCCTGCCATGTCCGGAACCAGCCCCCATTTCATCTCCATGACCGACAGCCGCGTGTCGGGCCGGGCGATGCGGATGTCGGCGCCGGAAAACACCTGCAGCCCGCCGCCGAACACCATGCCGTGCCCCGCCGCGATCACCGGAACGGGCAGGGTGCGCCAGCCCCAGGCGGTCTGCTGGAACAGATTGGCCAGGTCGTGGGTGCGGGTGACGATGTCCAGACCCGCCCCGGCCAGCCCGGTCATCGTCTCCATGTCCAGCCCGGCGCAGAACCCACGCCCTTCGCCCGACAGCACCACGGCCCTCAGCCCGGACAGGCCCGCCAGCCGCGCGGGCGCCTCGCCCAGCGCCTCCAGCATCGCCATGTCCAGCGCGTTCAGCTTGTCAGGACGGTTCAGACGGACATCGGCGACGCCGTCCCGGAACTCGATGGTCAGGCGTTCGGTCATGGCTTTCCCTCCGGACTGGATGTCGGTGTTAGCGGGCTGACCGTGGGGAAGGGAAGGCGCGACGGGACGGACGGTGATCCGGGTGCCTGGAACGCGCGTCGGGTCAGGCGCTGGAAGGTCGGTTCGCTACCAGCCGGGATGGCGGAAGTTTATCACGAGGCGGGCGCGGGGTTCGGTGCCTGCCGTCTGCGAATTGCGGGCCGCCCGACTGGCGGCGGCGCCAAAGCCGTAGCCCGGTGGCGACTCGGCTTCGACCACGCAACCGGAGAGCCGGTGGTCTTGCTGGATGCACAACAGCTGCGCCCGACCCGAGACGCCCAGATCCAACGCTGTTTCGGGATACTCGGGCTCAGGTCGTCTCACCCAGCGGACCTCGCCAATCGCGCCCGTCACTTCATTAGCCATGGGGCCCGGCGCGCCTGCCGGGGGCGCTGACTGTGAGGACTGCATCGTGATGGCAAGGGCCAGGGTGGTCAGGATCATCTCGAACTCCGGTGGACAGACCCTGTTTCGCAGAACGTTGGTGCGTCATCAATCCTCGGGTTGGGAAGCGGACGCGCCTGTTCAAGGCGACGGCCGCGCCATGTCCAGCGCGTTCAGCTTGTCAGGACGGTTCAGGCGGACATCGGCGACGCCGTCCCGGAACTCGATGCTCAGGCGCTCGGTCGTGGCTTTCCCTCCGGACTGGACTCCGGTGTCAGCGGGCTGACCGTGGGGAAGGGAAGATGGGGCGGAGGAGGGCCTCAAGGCAGAGACAGGACAACACTCCCGACACCTTCCATCCCTGCCAAACCCTGTCATCCGCCCCTGCCATCCCTGTTGTCGCGCAACTGAGCGCAGGGAGGCTCGGTCTCACCTCTCCATTCGCCCTCAAGCGAATGGAGAGGACAGATCGGCGCGTGAGCGCCGATCAGGTGAGGGCGGCTCCGTCAGGGCCGGAGGAACCTCGAACACCGGTGTCCGCGGCTGATCACCCAACCCCTGCGCCGCCCCCACCTGATCGGCGAAGACGCCGATCTGTCCTCCCCATCGCCT
>JAVHYH010000197.1 GCA_031119155.1 Brevundimonas sp. | reverse complement strand
AACGCGCCCTCTCCCATCGGGAGAGGGTTTGCCCTAGCCTCCCCTCCATGATCACCACCCGCAGAGGCGCGCTGGGCCTGGCCGCAGCCGCCGTGACGCCCGTTTCAGCCCTCGCCATGACACCGGTGTCGCGGCTCGCGCCGCCGGACCCGACCGAGACGATCCGCCTGTGGCCCCATGGCGCGCCCGGCGGGGAGCGGGTCACTGTGACGCCACAGGTGACCGAACGCTCGACCGATCCGAGCTTCCACGACCGGTTCGCCCGCTACACCACCGATCCGATCCTGACCGTGATGCGACCCGAGCGGCCGAACGGGGCCTCGCTGCTGCTGATCCCCGGCGGGGGCTATCGCTGGGCGGTGGTGGACAAGGAGGGGCTGGACTGCGCGCGGGTGTTCGCGGCGGCGGGGATCACCTGTTTCGTGCTGCGCTACCGCCTGCCCGGCGACGGCTGGGCCGCGGGACCGGATGCGCCGCTGCAGGACGCACAGCGGGCCTTGCGGATCGTGCGGGCGCAGGCCCCCGACCCGGCGCGGGTGGCGGTGCTGGGGGCCTCGGCGGGCGGGCACCTGGCCGGGATGCTGACCGCACGGACGGACCAGACCTATGCGCCGGTGGACGGGATCGACGCCGTGTCGATGCGGCCCGACCTGTCGATCCTGCTCTATCCGGTGGCGACGATGAGCGATCCCTTCGTCCATGCAGGCTCGCGGCGGGAGATGCTGGGCGAGGCGCCGTCCGCCGAGGCGATTGAGCGCTATTCGCTGGAACGGATGGACTGGAGCGGACGCCCGCCGGTGTTGCTGCTGCACGCGATGGATGACGCCTCGGTGCCGGTGGAGAACAGCCTGCAACTGCTGTCGGCGCTGAAGGCGGCAGGCGTGAAGACCGAGGCGCACCTGTTCGAGGAGGGCGGCCACGGGTTCGGCATCCGACTGATCGCGGGCAGGCCGGCGGCGGTGTGGCCGGAACTGGTGCTGCGGTGGGCGGCGCGGCTGGGCTGGGTTCAGGCCTGACCTGACCCCGTCTCGGCGGCCGGGATGAAGCCTTCGTCGAGCAGGGCGTGCAGGCGGTCGACATGGCCGTCGCGCTGCTCGACCGGGGACGGATCGGAGATCATCACCACCGTCAGCCGCAGGTCCGGGACGACGAAGACCATCTGGCCGCCATAGCCCCAGGCGAAGCGCACCTCATGACGACCGGCGCTGCGCAGCCACCAGCCGTAGCCATAGGGATTGCCGCTCCAGCGCGACGTCCCGCGCCCGTTCCATGAGTCCCGCACCCAGTTCTCGGGCAGGACGCGGACGCCCGCGTGCAGGCCGTCGTTGCGATAAAGCTCGCCGAACTTGAGCAGGGCGCGGGGCGACAGGCGCATCTCGTTGCCGCCGAAATAGATGCCCTGCGGATCCGCGGGCCAGGACGGCACCTCGATGTCCAGCGGCTCGCCCAGCCCGTCGCGCGCCAGTGCGAGCGTCGAGCGGCCCGAGGCGCGGGTCAGGGCGGCGGACAGCAGGTGGGAGGTCCCGGTAGAATAGACCATTCGTCCGCCGGGCTCGGCCTCGAACGGCCGGGCCAGGGCGGCCCGCACCCAGTCCCGGCTGGAGACCCAGGCGCCGTAGTTCGGCCCGGAGGTCGAGCCCAGCCCGGCCTGCATCGACAGCAGGTGGCCGATGGTGACCTGCGACAGGCGCGGATCAGGGGCAGCGGGGAAGCGGTCGCCGAGGAAGGCCGAGATCGGCTGATCGACGCCCTCGAATACCCCCTGCCCGATGGCGATGCCGCCCAGCGCCGCCAGAACGGACTTGGAGGCCGACTTGATGTTGACCGGCGTGTCGAGGCCGGGACCGCGGAAGACCTGCTCGGCCAGCGCCTGACCGTCGCGGGCGACGATGACATTGTGCAGGCGCGGCAACTGCTCCGCCGCCGCCATGGCCGCCGCCAGCCGGGCCGGGTCAAGCCCGGTCGTCGGACGCTGCGGCAGGATGGCCGAAGCGGTCTCGCCGCAGCCGGCGGCGGGGATCAGGGCGAGGGAGGAGGCCAGAAGGGCGCGACGGTGCATGGGATTGATATGGGGCGGCGCGTCGGATGGTTTCCGCGACGCGTTGACGCGAGGGGCCGGGAACCGGTCACAGGCCCCGGCATTCGAGCCCCTGAACCTGACAGGGAGCGCGAGGATGCTGACCGCCGTTCTGGCCCTGGGCCTGATGCTGAGCCCCTCCCCGACCTTCCCGGACCGGCTGCTGGGTCAGTGGACTGACGATCCGGCCAACTGCGGGCAGGAGGATACGACCGGGGTGCGGATCACCCCGACGGCGGTGCAGTTCTACGAGGCGACCGGCACGCCGACCCGCCTGACGCAGGAGGGCGAAATCCTGCTGTTGGCCGACATGGCTTACGAAGGCGAAGGCCGACGCTGGACCGAGGTGAACAGCTTTGAACTGTCGCGCGACGGGTCATCGATCCGGGTGCGGGCGCTGGGGCAGTTGATGGTGCTGGAGAAGTGTGAGGCGGGCCAGGACTGAGCCCTACTCCTCCTCATCCCCCAGCAGGTCCGCCGCGTCGAAGTCGTAGTCGAGCAGGTCGGACGGCCTGCATTCCAGCGCCGCGCACAGCTTGGCCAGCGTCCGGAAGCGGATGCCCTTCACCTTGCCGGAGCGGAACAGGGACAGCTGGGTCTCGCTGAGGCCGACCTGTTGCGCGAGGTCGCGGGCCTTCAGGCCTTTGGAGACAATCAGTTGGTCGAGGGTGACGCGAATGGGCATCAGATCATTTCATCGAGTTCGGCCTGGACGCGGCCAGCCTGATCAAGAACCCGCCCCAGCAGGAACAGGGCTCCGCCGATCATGCCGAGGGTCATGCCGCCCACATCGAAGTTCAGGAAGCCGCCGTTGCCGCCGGTCATCACCCGCTGGACATTGGTGACGATGAAGACGCTGAGAACCCCGCCGACGCCCAGGGCGAGGCCGACACGGCGCAGGGTCGCGGCCAGCGCGGGCTGGATCAGCCGGCCCTTCGCGATCTGCCCCAGACCACTGCCGATCGACCAGACCCCGAACAGGTAGCAGAAGGCCGGCAAGCCGTAGTGGACCGTCCCGAGCAGGACATCCGGATAGCCGACCCTGCCCCGCGCCCAGAGCACGGCCGGCCCGACCACATACATCATCGCCATCAGCGCCCCGACGCTGCACACCATAAAGATCGCCAGCCAGTTGAACTGGCGACACATCAGGCGAAAGCGGGCGGTTTCGGTCTGGCTCAAGGCGCGCTCCGGCGGGTGGGAAACCTGTCTTGTCTTTAATCTTGACTTAAAGACGCGCCCTTCGCAACTTTATATCTGACTTAAACGAGATGGAGTGGTGCTCATGGCCACGGCTATTGAAACCCACGCCCTGACGCGGCGGTTCAGGCGGCACCTGGCCGTGGACGCCGTGTCGATGACCGTGCCGCAGAAGGCCGTCTATGGCTTCCTCGGTCGCAACGGGGCGGGCAAGACGACGACGCTGAAGATGCTGCTGGGCCTGATCGCGCCGACCAGCGGGCAGGCCCGGATCGACGGCGTGGATGTGGCCCGTGATCGGCTGGGCGCGGCGCGCAAGGTCGGGGCCCTGCTGGAAGCGCACGGCTTCTACGGCAATCTGTCGGGGCGGGAGAACCTGGACCTGACCCGCGCCTTGCTGGGCCTGCCCAAGACCGAGATCGACCGGGTGCTGGAGGTGGTCGAGATGACCGCCCACGCCGGCAAGCGGGTCAGCGACTTCTCATTGGGCATGCGTCAGCGGCTGGGTCTGGCTCGGGCCATGCTGGGCGCGCCGCCGGTGCTGATCCTCGATGAGCCGACCAACGGGCTGGACCCGGACGGCATCGCCGATATGCGCCGCTTTCTTCGCGCCCTGCCCGAACGGACCGGGGCGACGGTGCTGCTGTCCAGCCACCTGCTGGGCGAGATCGAGCAGACGGCGACCCACGTCGGCATCCTGAGCGAGGGGCGGCTGGTGCTGGAGGGCGCGCTGGACCGGCTGAAGGCCGATCTGGCGCCGGAAATCGTGTTTCAGACCGACGACCGCGACCGCGCTGTGGCGCTGGCGAGCGCGCGGGGGTTCACGCTGGAACTGACCGAAGACGGCGCCCTGGCCCGGCTGAAGCCCGGAGCGGATGTGCGCGCCGCCTCCGCCGCCCTGAACCGCGCCCTGATCGAGGCCGGGCTGGAGGTCATCGCCATCGGCCCGCGCGCCCGGTCGCTGGAGAGCCTCTATCGCGACGTGTCCCAACCCCGCACCGAAAGGGAGGCCGCCTGATGCTGACCGTTCTCGCCGTCGAGGCCCGCAAGCTGAACCGCTCGCTGGCCGCCCTGCTGGCCGTCGCCGCACCGTCGCTGATCGCCCTGTTCACCTTCTTCAATGTGCTGAGGGTCGGGGAGCCGGGGCAGTGGGAGATGTGGCTGCAGAGCGCCACCGCCATCTGGGCCTTCTTCATGCTGCCGATGAGCGTGACCGCCCTGACGGCGCTGACAGCGCATATGGAGCACGGGCCGAAAAGCTGGGATCACCTGCGCGCCCTGCCCGTCCCGCGCTGGACGCTGTACGTCGCCAAGGCGATCTGCGTGCTGGGCGTCGTCGCGGTGATGAGCCTGGCCGTGCTGGTGATGACCTGGGCGGCGGTGCGGCTGGCGGTGATCGTCAACCCGGAGGTGGAGCCGACCGGCCCGGTGGAGTTCGCCCGCCATGCCAGGGTGCTGGCGATGATGTTCGCCGCATCGTTCCTGATGGTCGCGGTGCAGCTGTGGACCGCCCTGCGCTACGCCAGCTTCGTGCCGGGGCTGGTGGTCGGGATCGGCGGGACCTTCTTCGCCGTGGTGGCGACCGGGGCGAAGCAGGGCGTCTTCCTGCCCTGGCAGATGCCGGTCAACATGCTGTCGTCAGAAGCGTGGCGACTGACCACCGCGCTGGGGCTGGGCGGCGGTGTCGGCCTGCTGGCGCTGGTCGCCCTGACCGTTCACCTTTCGCGGCGCGAGGTGCTGTGACCGCGACGGCGCATCCGCCTGCATGAGGCGGGTGAGCGAGGCCTGTCCTGTCGTCAGAATGATCATCCTGAGCAGCCTTGCGATTGCGAACAATTTGCAGGTTTGCGCGGATTCTGGCCGCTGGCAAGCGGCGCGGTGGAAAAAGCGGCGAGGCGCCGCAGTCTCCCCTTTCGCCCGCCCGAACGCCCGGTCAGTAATGGCGGGTCGGATGGCTTTCCCTGAACAGGACCACACCCCATGCGTGAAGACGGAAAGCTGGATTATCTCGAAATGCCCGGCGGCGATCTGCCGACGGTGAAGACCTTCTATGGCGCGGCCTTCGGCTGGACCTTCGTGGACTATGGCCCGTCGTATGCGGCCTTCAACGAAGGTCTGGACGGTGGCTTCGACGCCGATGCCGCGGAGGCGACGAAGACGCCCCTGCCCGTTCTCTACGCCCACGACCTCGACACCATGCTGGCCAGGGTCGAGGCGGCGGGCGGCGTGATCGTGAAGCCGATCTTCGACTTCCCCGGCGGCCGCCGCTTCCACTTCCGCGACCCGGCCGGGAATGAGCTGGCCGTCTGGTCGGAGACCTGACGGACTTGAGCAAGTCCTGCGGCGACTGCGGCCTGTGCTGCAAGCTGATGGGGGTGACGGCGCTGGCCAAGCCGGCGGGCAAATGGTGCCGTCACTTCAGCAAGGCGCGGGGCTGCGCCATCTATGAAGACCGCCCCGACGACTGCAGGGTGTTCAACTGCCTGTGGCTGCTGACCGAGGCGCTGGACGCGGACTGGAAGCCCTCGCGGGCCGGCTTTGTCCTGCACAGCGAGCAGGGCGGCGCGCGGCTGATCGTCGAGTGCGACGCGGCCCGGCCGCACGACTGG
>JAVHYH010000196.1 GCA_031119155.1 Brevundimonas sp. | reverse complement strand
GTCCACAGCAGGCGAGCCGACGCGCTGACGCATCACCATGCGGGCGACCTCGCGGGTCCGGGCGTCGGCCTTCAGTTGCGGACGATAGCTCTGGATCAGGGCCTCGGCCTGCGCCCGGGTGCGGGGCAGGGGATCGGCGTGCAGGGCGGCGCCGATCCGCGCCATCTCGTCGAAATAGGCGTCCTGATCGGCCATCGTCATGTCCGGCTCGGCATAACGGATCCAGGAGTCGAGGAAGCTGATGGTCTCGGTCACATGGACCCAGGCCAGCAGGGCCGGATCGGACACCCGATAGGGCGTACCGTCCGGCAGGACGCCCGCCAGATTCGCGTGGATGCGATTGACCTTGTCGATCATCGCCCGACCGTTCTCGGCGTGGTCATAGGTCGTCGTGGCGATGAATTTGGCCGTCCGGCGCAGGCGGCCGTGCATGTCGGCGCGGAAGTCGGAATGGTCCCACACGCCCGCCAGCACCGCCGGATGCAGCATCTGCAGCAGCAGGCCCGACACCCCGCCGATCATCATGGTGACGACGTCGCCATTCACCCGCGCCGCCACGCCGTCCGGGGGGAACAGGGCGTCCCCGCGCCGCAGGACCGGCCGTTCGCCCTTGTCGGCGTCATTGAAGACGTCGGTGATCTTCTGACGCACCGCGCGCCGGGCGAAGTCGAGAGAGGAGCGCTGCTGGTTCATGCCTGTCATTTCAGGCAGGATAGGACTGATTGCGGTGTTTCGCGACCGTCGGAGGGGGAAATGAAGGCATCTGTGAACGCGGGAATGCTGCTGGTTGCGGCCGCGATACTCGCTGGACCGTCGAACGCGCAGGAGACGGAAGATGGCTGGGATCTTGCCGCTGATCCCGCGACGAATTCCATCAGCGCCAGCATCTCCTACGCGTCGGGGGCGTCCATCATCGTCCAGTGTCGCGCCGGGACCTTGCTGGCCGGAATTTCCGGGACGCCCCTGTCTCGCGGCCCGTCGCGACGGGCCCTGTTCACGCGCGGCGACGTCTTCTCCACAGCAAGTCAGTGGGAGGCTTCCGCTGACGGCAGACTCGCCTTGAACAATGCCCCGATCACCGCCCGCTTTCTCCGGCTGGGCGGGCCTGTGACCCTCCAGTCCGTCGAGGGCGATTCCGCGCCGTTCAGCGTCGCGTTCGACCTGCCAGCATCGGGGGCCGCGGTGGATCGGGTTCTGACGGCCTGTGATCAGCCCGTGACGCGTGACCATGACCGGGCGACCGACGTTTCGGCTCTTCTGGAGGAGGGATTCGCAGTAGAGATGCCGACGGCGGCGTTGCCGAGGACCGGCGGTGTGCAAACCGTCGCGCTAAGCTGCATCATCGCGGACGGGCGGTTGAGCGAATGTGTCTCGGAGAGACAGCAGCCGCCAAACCCTCAGGGCGGCGAGTTGACCGCACGTCGCGCCAACGGCGTGCGTGTAAGGCTCAGCAACGCGGCGGCGGCCGAGGGCGGACGCGTCGAGATCGTCGTGACAGGCGCGCGAATCAGAAGGTAGGCGAGGCGAAGAGGGGGGCGATCAACGCGGCGCTGCGAGGGGGCCATTTTCCCAATCGACGTTGGAGCCGCCGCAGGCACGGCTGGTCCGTATCCTCTACTGGCGCCGCGTTCGGCGGAACGGGAGTGTCAGGCGGGAACCTTGACGAAGCGTTGGGAGCTCAGGCCTGCCCGGCAGGCGGTTGCAGGCTCAGGATCTTGCGATCCAGACGCGCGACCTCATCCTCCAACCGGGCCTTCTCAGACGCCATATCGACCGGGGTGCCGTCGTCATAGGCGATCTGCGCGCCCTTGGAGATCAGGTCGAGGCGGTAGATCAGGGTCGTGCGGCGGTCGATCAGACGGCCCAGTTCAGTCTGTTCCGACATCAGTTCGCGTCCCGCCAGGCCTTCAGGGCCTCGAGTCCCCGGATGCTCATCAGCCGCTTCTTGGCCCGACCGCGCTCCTTGGGATGGATGCGCTTGCCCTCGGCGTCCACTTTCGGCGCCTCCAGCGGGGGCAGCAGGCCGTAGTTGATGTTCATCGGCTGGAACTTGGAGCCTTCCATGTGCCCGCCGGTGATGTGCTCGACCAGCGCGCCCATGGCCGTTTCGGGCGGCGGAGGGGCCAGATCCTTGCCCAGCGCCTGGGCGGCGGCGAGGCGGCCGGTCAGCAGGCCCATGGCCGCGCTCTCGACATATCCTTCCACGCCCGTGACCTGACCGGCGAAGCGCAGGCGCGGCATGGCCTTCAGGCGCAATTGCTTGTCCAGAAGCTGGGGGCTGTTCAGATAGGTGTTGCGGTGCAGGCCCCCGAGGCGGGCGAACTGGGCGTTCTGCAGACCCGGGATCATGCGGAAGGTCTCGGCCTGCGCCCCGTGCTTCAGCTTGGTCTGGAAGCCGACCAGATTGTAGAGCGTGCCCAGCGCATTGTCCTGACGCAGTTGGACGATGGCGTGCGGCTTGACCGTCGGATTGCGCGGATTGGTCAGGCCGACCGGCTTCATCGGGCCGTGTCGCAGGGTTTCGCGGCCGCGCTCGGCCATCACCTCGATGGGCAGGCAGCCGTCGAAATAGGGGACGTTCTCCCAGTCCTTGAACTCGGCCTTGGGGCCGTTCAGCAGGGCGTCGATGAAGGCCTCGTACTGGGCCTTGTCCATCGGGCAGTTGACGTAGGCGGCGGCGTCTCCGCCCGGGCCTTCCTTGTCATAGCGCGACTGACGCCAGGCGATGTCGAAGTCGATCGAGTCGGCGTGGACGATGGGGGCGATGGCGTCGAAGAAGCTGAGGCTCTCCTCGCCGGTCGCCTTCAGGATGGCGTCGGCCAGGGCGGGGGAGGTCAAGGGGCCGGTGGCGACGATGACATTGTCCCACGCTTCCGGCGGCAGGCCCGCGATCTCCTCGCGCACGATCGTGACCAGCGGATGGGCCTCCAGCTTCGCCGTCACCGCCTGCGAGAAACCTTCGCGATCCACGGCCAGCGCGCCGCCTGCGGGCACCTGATGGGCGTCACCGCAGGCCATGATGATGGAATCCAGCGCTCGCATCTCGGCGTGCAGCAGGCCGACGGCGTTGTACTCCCAGTCATCCGAGCGGAACGAGTTGGAGCAGACCAGCTCGGCCAGGCCGTCGGTGTGGTGGGCGTCGGTCTTCACGCCGGGCACGCCGCGCATCTCATGCAGGATGACGGGAACGCCCGCATTGGCGATCTGCCAGGCGGCTTCCGAACCGGCGAGGCCGCCGCCGATGACGTGAACGGGAGAGGGGGAGGTGGTCGTGCTCATGCGGGGCCTTCTAGCCATCGCGCGACGCCGCGTCAGCCTCCGACATCCCGATTTCCGCTGACACCCGTGGCGGCTCTCCTCTAGAACCATCCCGAATTCACGGAGAACTCCATGCCGCTCGCCGCCACAGACGCCGCCTTTGAAGGCTTCCGCCTTGTCCGCCGCGAGCCGAAGGTGCTGATCGCCTGGGCGCTGGTGTATCTGGTTTTCGCTGTCATCCAGCTGGGGGCGATCTACCTGAACCGCGACAACGTCGCCGCTGGGCTTGCGGTCGTCGAGGGGTTCGGCAACCGCATGCCGTCCACGCCGGAAGAGTTCAACCGGATGATGGAGGGTTACAATCAGGCGACCAGCCACGGCCTCTGGCTTCTACCGTTTTCGCTGGTGATCGGGGCCGTCATTAGCGCGGCAGTGTCCCGCGCCGTCCTGTTTCCCGAACAGAAAGCCTATGGCTATCTGCGTCTGGGCATGGACGAGGTTCGGGTGCTGGTTATCACCGTCATCGTGGCCCTGCTCAGCGGAGTGGGCTTCGGCGCCGCGATGATGGCGGTCGCCATTCTGGGCGCGATCGCCATTATGGTTCCGATCCTGTGGATCGCTGTCGGGCTGGGCGTACTGGCGGCCATCGCCCTGTTCATCTGGCTGCTGGTCAAATGGAGCCTGGCCATCCCGATCGTGATGACCGAGAAGCGGTTGGCGGTGTTCGAGTCCTTCCGCGCGACGAAAGGTCAGTTCTGGCCGCTGCTGGGCCTCGCCATCATCGCGGGCGTCCTCGGGATCGTGGTGTGGGCCCTGTCCTTGGTAGTGGTCATGCCGTTGAGCATGCTGTCCGGCCTGGGGCCCATGGGCGCCGGCAACGTGTCGGAGGTGCTTCTCGAACGCCTGACCTCAGGCAGCCCCATGCTGCTGCTGAGCGCCTGCGCCAATGCGATCGTCTCGGCTCTGGTGGTCGGCGTCTTCTACGCGCCGTTCTCGGCGATCTGGCGGGACCTTAAGACCTCGCATGCGCGAGGCTAGCGCCGGGTCAGGCGCGGACCGTCAGGCCCGCGCCTTCGCCTTTGCTTTCACGGGTTTCGCCTCGGGCGTCGACAGGCTGGCGACCCGCGCCTTGCGGCGTTCCTCGTGCCGGTCCAGCACCTCCTTGAGATACTTGCCGGTCCAGCTCTTCGGATTGGCCGCGACCTCTTCCGGCGTGCCCACGGCCACGATCTCGCCGCCGCCGTCTCCACCCTCCGGACCGAAGTCCAGCAGGTAGTCGGCGACCTTGATGACATCCAGGTTGTGCTCGATCACGACGATGGTGTTGCCGCTCTCGACCAGTTCCTGCAGCACCTCCAGCAGCTTGCGGGTGTCCTCGAAATGCAGGCCCGTGGTCGGTTCGTCGAGGATGTAGAGGGTCTTGCCGGTGGCCCGTTTCGACAGCTCCTTGGACAGCTTGACCCGCTGGGCCTCGCCGCCGGACAGGGTCGTCGCCGACTGGCCGACCTTGACGTAGCCCAGACCGACCCGCTCCAGCGTCTGCATCTTGTCGCGGATCGAGGGCACGGCGGTGAAGAAGCGCGCGGCCTCTTCCACCGTCATATCAAGCACATCCGAGATGGACTTGCCCTTGAACACGATCTCCAGCGTCTCGCGGTTGTACCGCTTGCCGTGGCAGACGTCGCAGGTGACATAGACGTCGGGCAGGAAGTGCATCTCGATCTTGATCAGGCCGTCGCCCTGGCAGGCCTCGCAGCGCCCGCCCTTCACGTTGAACGAGAACCGGCCGGGGCCGTAGCCGCGCGCCTTGGACTCCGGCAGGCCCGCATACCAGTCACGGATCGGACCGAAGGCGCCGGTGTAGGTGGCCGGGTTCGAACGCGGGGTGCGGCCGATCGGCGACTGGTCGATGTCGATGACCTTGTCGAACATCTCCAGCCCCTCGATCCGGTCGTGGGGGGCGGGGGCATCGGAGGCGTTGTGCAGACGACGCGCGGCGGCCTTGTACAGCGTCTCGATAGTGAAGGTCGACTTGCCGCCCCCGGACACGCCGGTGACGCAGGTGAACAGGCCCCCGGGGATTTCGCCCGTGACGTTCTTCAGATTGTTGCCGGTCGCCCCGCTGATCTTCAGCATCTTCTTGCGATTGACCGGACGGCGGCCCTCGGGCGGCAGCTCGATCTCGCGCTCGCCGGTCAGGTATTTGCCGGTCAGGGAATTGGGGTTGGCCATGACCTCGGCGGGCGTGCCGTGGGCACAGACCTGTCCGCCGTGGACGCCGGCCGCCGGGCCCATGTCGATGACATAGTCGGCCGTCAAGATGGCTTCCTCGTCGTGCTCGACCACCAGCACGGAGTTGCCGAGGTCACGCAGGCCCATCAGGCTTTCCAGCAGGCGGGTGTTGTCGCGCTGATGCAGGCCGATCGACGGTTCGTCGAGCACGTACAGCACGCCGGTCAGGCCCGAGCCGATCTGGCTGGCCAGGCGGATGCGCTGGCTCTCGCCGCCCGACAGGGTGCCCGAGCCGCGCGACAGGTTCAGGTAGTCCAGGCCGACGTCGACCAGGAACCGCAGGCGATCATTGATCTCCTTCAGGATCCGCCGGGCGATCTCCATCTGCTTGTCGGTCAGCTTGC